>CAMUZD010000006.1 GCA_947165115.1 uncultured Clostridia bacterium | reverse complement strand
ATTCAGATCCCCCTATAATAATACCCTTCTTACTCTCGCATCGGCAACCCCGAGAGTCGAGAGCTATGCAAACGCCCTCAAGGGCAGATACGAGCTCTGCAGGCTGACTTCAAGATACGGCGGCGCCGTCATGCCGGATGTTATGACCGTCGATATGCGCACCGGCGAAAAGATGAAGGGCTGCAGCGAGGTCAGCAGGGAATTATACGAATCAATCAATTCAAATATGCAAAACGGTAAGCAGAGCATTCTGCTTATCAACCGCAGGGGATACAATACCTTCGCGGTCTGCGATGCCTGCGGCAAGGTTATTACATGCCCGCATTGCAGTATTTCGCTTACATATCACAGGGCGAACAACCGCCTGATATGCCATTACTGCGGGTATTCCGCTCCGTTTACGGGCGAGTGCCCCGAGTGTCATGAGCAGTCCGTGAGATACGCTGGCTTCGGCACTCAGAAAATTCAGGACGAGCTTCAGAAGCTGTTTCCCGATGCGCGTATTCTGCGAATGGATGCCGACACCACCGGCTCAAAGGACAGCCACGAGAAGCTTTTCCACGCTTTCGAGCAGGGCGATTATGATATCATGCTCGGAACCCAGATGGTAGCAAAGGGGCTTGATTTCCCGAATGTTACGCTGGTCGGTGTCATTTCGATAGACCAGCAGTTATATAACGACGATTTCAGGTCGCTCGAAAAAACCTTTTCGCTTCTGACTCAGGTAATAGGCAGAAGCGGCAGGGGAGAGAGCAGGGGCACTGCGATAGTCCAGACCCTGACTCCCGAAAACGAAATAATCAGACTTGCCGCGAAGCAGGATTATGATGAGTTTTTCAATACCGAAATCAGAATCCGCAAGGCAATGATTTATCCGCCCTATTGCGATCTGTGCGTTCTCGGCTTTACCGGGAGCGACGAGCAGAAGGTGAGAATCGCGGCGAGAGAGGCTGTCAATGTCATCAGGGAGATGGCGGGCGACGAATACAAAGGTGAAAAAATAATCGTGCTCGGTCCGGTCCCCGCGAGGGTATCGAAGATAGCGGGCAGATACAGATACAGAATAATTATCAAATGCAGAAATTCCGCGCGCTTCAGGTCGATGATTTCCGGCCTGCTGAAGCTGACGGGAACGGATGCAAGATTCAGGAGCATTACGGTCTATGCGGATATGAATCCCGATACCGTGCTTTGAGGTGAAATATGGCAACGAGAAATATAGTGAAAGTCGGCGACGATATTCTCAGGAAGAAATCGCGCCCGGTAGAAAAATTTGATAAACGCCTGTGGCAGCTGCTTGACGATATGAAGGAGACAATGTATCTCGCAAATGGAGTCGGGCTCGCCGCGGTGCAGGTCGGAGTCCTCAGAAGGGTGGTTGTTCTCGACTGCTCCCAGGACAGGACCGATTACCTTGAGCTTATCAACCCCGAGATAATCGATACCGAAGGCGAGCAGCGCGAGCAGGAGGGATGCCTCTCACTGCCCGGCGAATGCGGAATTACTCTGCGCCCCGCCGTAGTCAGAGTCAAGGCTCAGGACAGAGAGGGCAACTGGTGCGTTTACAAGGGCGAAGGTCTCAAGGCGAGATGCTTCTGCCATGAAATAGACCATCTTGACGGCATTCTTTTTACCGACAGGGAAATAAAGGATGTCTCCGAAATACAGAATGAAACGGGTAGCGGTCAATGAGAATTGTTTTTATGGGAACTCCCGATTTCGCCGTTCCCTGCCTTCAGCGTCTCATAGACACCGGGCACGAGGTTGCGGGAGTATTCACTCAGCCCGATAAGCCGAAGGGCAGGCACGGAACTCTCACGCCCCCTCCGGTAAAAGAGCTGGCGCTGAAATATGATATACCCGTTTTTCAGCCCGTAAAGATGAAAGACGGCACGGCTCTTGAAATGCTCAGAAGCGTTTCGCCCGAGCTTGTTATAGTTGTTGCTTACGGCAAGATTCTTCCTCCCGAAATCCTTCACCTGCCTGAATACGGCTGTATAAACATCCATGCCTCGCTTCTTCCGGAACTCAGAGGCGCGGCCCCGATACAGTGGGCTATTCTCAACGGCTTTGATAAGACGGGCGTGACATCAATGCAGATGGATGAAGGCCTTGATACGGGCGATATGCTAGTAAAGGCCGAGATCCCGATCGGTGAAAACATGAATGCCGAAGAGCTGCACGATGCGCTCTCCGCTCTCGGAGCCGATGTTATGGAAAAGACAATCAGTGCTCTGATTGAAGGAAAACTCGTTCCCGAGAAGCAGAGCGGAGAATCCTCCTACGCTTCAATGCTTTCGAAGGATCTTTCTCCGATAGACTGGAATAAATCGGCGCTGGAAGTTCATAACCATATCAGAGGTCTTTACGGCTGGCCGTGCGCGAGCGCGAAACTCGGCGGTAAGACAGTCAAGATTCACCGCAGCGTAATTGACGGTAAAACAGATAAGAAGCCCGGAGAGATAATTCAGAAAGACGGCTGCCTCAAGGTCGCCTGCGGCGACAGCAGGGCAATAGAAATACTGAATCTCCAGGCGGAGAACAAAAAAGCAATGAGCGCCGCGGATTACCTCAGAGGGAATCCGATAGGCGAAGACAGATTCGATTGAGAGGTGAATACCTATGCTGTGGGGCTTTGATCCTTTGTATTTCATACTTGTCATCCCGTGTATCATTATCTCGGTGATAGCGCAGTATAAAGTCAAATCAACTTATAAGAAGTATTCGCAGGTCCGCAATACCAAAGGGCTGACCGGAGCTCAGGCAGCTCAGGAGATACTTGCCTATTACGGCATAACCGATGTCGCGATTCAGATGATAGGCGGAACTCTTACCGATAATTTCAATCCGAAGACAAGAGTGATATCCCTCTCCGAAGGCGTATATAACAGCACCTCAATCGCCGCGGTCGGAGTTGCCTGCCATGAAGCGGGCCACGCCGCGCAGTATGCGGAGAATTATGCTCCCATAAAGCTTCGCAACACGATTATACCCATCTGCAATATCGGCTCGACTATCTCTATCCCGCTTATTCTAATCGGATTTTTCCTCGCTTCCAGAGTTGCATCGGTTTTCAGTTTTCTTATCACTATAGGAATTCTGCTCTATGCTACTGTATTCATTTTCCAGCTTGTCACTCTGCCCGTTGAATTCAACGCGAGCAGAAGGGCGATTAAAGTCATAAGCGAAATGAATCTCCTCTATGATGAGGAAGTATCGGACGCTAAAAAAGTGCTTTCCGCCGCCGCGATGACCTATGTCGCCGCGATGCTCGTTTCCCTTGCAAACCTTCTGAGAATCATGTTCAGATTCTCCGGCAGAAGAAACTAAGGAGTCATAAATGAAAAATCCCCGTCAGATTGCCTTTGAGGCATTGCTGAAAATTCATAAAGAGGGCGCGTATTCAAACCTTGTGCTTGACAGTATGCTCAGCGCGAATCCCGAGCTCGACGAGAGAGACAGAGCCTTTGTCTCAAATCTTGTTTACGGCTCGCTCGATCACATGATTATAATCGACTATAATCTGAGCCTCTATCTCAACCAGCCCTCAAAGAAACTCAAACCCGAGCTTCATACTATTCTTGTTCTCGGCGCGTATCAGATTCTGTTTATGGACAGGGTGCCGGATCATGCCGCCGTCAGCGAGAGCGTTCAGCTCGCGAAGGTCAACAAATCCTCGTTCTCCGCTTCGCTTGTAAATGCCGTTCTCAGAAGAGTTGCGGAAAACGGTCTGAAATATCCCGAGAAGAAAGAGAATTCTGCGGAATACCTTTCAATCAGATATTCCTGTCCCCAGTGGCTTATCGAGCTGTGGATTGATTCCTACGGATTTGAAAACGCCGAGGGTCTTGCTTCAAAAGCTCTTGAAGCTCCCGGTGTGACAATCAGGGTGAATAATCTCAAAACCACCCCCGACGATCTTATGTGGAAACTCGCGGAGGAGGGTGTTGTAGCGCAGACTCTGCCTGCTCCCGAAAACGCGATGAAGCTTACATCTTCGGGCGCCGTCGATAATCTCAACGCCTATGCGGAGGGGCTCTTTCACGTGCAGGATATTTCCTCCCAGCTCTGCTGCCTCGCTCTCGATCCGAAGGAGACAGATACGGTATTCGATATGTGCGCGGCCCCCGGAGGCAAGACTTTCACGATTGCCGAAATGATGGGCGGCAACGGCGCGGTTAAGGCTTTTGATATCTATCAGTCGAGAGTTGAACTGATTAAATCAGGCGCAAAACGTCTCGGTCTTTCAAATGTGAGAACCTATTTTTCCGATGCGCAGTTTTTTAATTCCAATTACGGTCAGGCGGATAAAATACTCTGCGATGTTCCGTGCTCGGGTCTCGGAATCATCAGGCGCAAACCCGAAATCCGCTTCAAGAATAAACCCGAAATCGATAAGCTCCCCGAGCTTCAATATAAGATTCTTTCAAACGCCGTGAATTATCTCAAACCGGGCGGAAGGCTCGTGTATTCGACCTGCACTCTGAATCCCGCCGAAAACGATTCGGTCTGCAATAAATTCCTTGCCGAGCATCCCGAATTCGCCGCGGTTCAGTTCCTGCCCCAGGTCAAGAGATACGGCAGCAACGACAGATACCTTACCCTCATGCCCCATATTCACGGGACAGACGGCTTCTTTATAGCAGTATTTGAACGCATCAACTGATTTACGGAGACTATATGGATATTCTTTCGGCGAGCTTTGACGAACTGTCGCAGGCTTTCAGGGAAAATTCAATACAGGCCTTCAGGGCAAAGCAGGTCTGGGAGTGGCTTCATAAGCATCTTGTGCTCGATTATGCCGATATGCTCAATCTCCCGAAGTCCCTGCGCGAAGAGCTCGCGGAAAAATTTCCGATCTCCTGCTGCAGCGTAAAAGGCAAACAGGTCGCGTCAGACGGGACTGTGAAAATGCTCTATGAGCTGCCCGACGGCGACTATGTCGAATGTGTCATAATGAAGTATAAATACGGCAATTCAATCTGCGTTTCGACCGAGGTCGGCTGCAAGATGGGCTGCGCCTTCTGCGCCTCGACAATAGGCGGTTTCAAAAGAAGACTGACTCCCGGCGAAATGCTCAGCGAAATATATCTCGCTCAGAAGGAGACAGGCGAGAGAATCTCTCACATAGTCCTTATGGGAATGGGGGAGCCGCTCGATAATTTCGACTACGTTATGCGCTTTATTTCACTTGTAACGGATGAAAAGGGCCTCAATATCTCGATGAGAAACATTTCGCTCTCCACCTGCGGCCTCGTTCCCGAAATCAGAAAGCTTATGGAAAAGCATCTTCAGCTCACGCTCTCCGTCTCTCTCCACGCGCCGAATAACGAAATCAGAAATAAGATTATGCCTGTAAACAGCCGGTATCCCGTTGGGGAACTCCTCGACGCATGCCGTGAATATACATTAAAAACCTCGCGCAGAATTTCATTTGAATATTCAATGCTTTCGGGCGTTAACGATTCGGATGACTGCGCACGGGAGCTTGCTTCAAAGCTCAGGGGTATGCTATGCCATGTGAATCTCATTCCCGTAAATGAGGTCGAGGGCAGCCCCTTCAAGCCCAGCAGCCCCGAAAGAGTCAAAAAATTCACCGAAATTCTGGAAAAGAACGGAATCAACGCTACCGTCAGGCGAAAGCTCGGTTCGGATATCGATGCCTCCTGCGGTCAGCTCCGTCTTAAACAGAAGAAAAAGGGGGAGTCGATATGATACTTGCCGCCAAGACGGAAACAGGTCATGTCAGAAAAGACAATCAGGATTCCTACTCGCTCGGCGAGCTTACTCCGGGCACCTGCTACGCAATTATCTGCGACGGAATGGGCGGCGCCGCTGAGGGACAGCTTGCCTCGGGGGAATGCGTCAGAATTGTCCGCGAGAGGATAAAAAGCGGATATTACGACGGTATGAGCGATATTTCGATAAGGTCGCTCCTGTTTACCGCCGTCGAATACGCCAATAAATACATCTACCAGCTCTCGCTTACCGAAAAGAAATATGAGGGAATGGGAACGACGGTGGTCGCCGCAATTGTGACGGGCGAATTCGCCTATGTTGTTCACGCGGGAGACAGCCGCGCCTATCTGATAAATCCCCCGAAGGGCGAGATAATCCAGCTCACTCGGGATCATTCAGTAGTTCAGCGAATGGTTGACGACGGCCAGATTACGGCCGAGGAGGCCAAGGATCACCCGAAGAGAAACTGGATTACCCGCGCGGTCGGTGTTGACAGCGAGGTGCGCACCGACTTCTGCCAGGAGGATGTCGCTCCGGGCGACATAATCCTGCTCTGCACGGACGGGCTTACAAACTATGTGCCCGTTGAGGATATCGTGAATCTCGCGGAGAATACTCCGCTTGAGGAATATGTAGGCAAACTGGTTGAAACAGCAAACAATAACGGCGGCAGAGACAATGTGACCGCGGTTGCGATATCAGTCTGATTGAAAGGAATTGTATATTATGGATGATTATACCGGTAAAAGACTGGACGGTCGATATGAGATTCAGGAGGTCATGGGCGTCGGCGGAATGGCGGTCGTCTACAAGGCCTATGATAATATTGACGACAGAATAGTCGCAGTCAAAATCTTGAAGGATGAATTCCTTGCTAACGAGGAGTTCCGCCGCCGATTCAAAAATGAATCCAAGGCAATTTCCCTGCTGTCGCATCCGAATATCGTTAAAATCTATAACGTCAATTACGGTGACAGGCTGCAGTATATTGTCATGGAATATGTTGAGGGCATCACCCTCAAGGAGTATATTGAGCAGCAGGGGCATCTCGGCATCAAGGAGACTATTCACTTCACGATGCAGATTCTCCGCGCCCTTCAGCACGCTCACGATAAGGGCATCATTCACCGCGATATAAAGCCGCAGAATATCATGCTCCTCTCAAACGGCAGCATCAAAGTTACGGAGTTCGGCATTGCCCGCTTCTCTTACAGCACTGCCACTATGACCGATTCTGCAATCGGCTCGGTGCACTATATCAGCCCCGAGCAGGCGAGAGGCAATTCCATTGACGAGCGCACCGATATCTATTCGGTCGGCGTTGTGATGTATGAAATGCTGACCGGCCGTCTGCCCTTCGTCTCTGAAAACAGCGTGTCTGTCGCCCTTATGCAGCTCCAGACCGAGCCCAAGCGCATCAGTGAAATAAATCCCAATATCCCCGTAGGTCTTGAGCAGATAGTCAACAGGGCCATGGCGAAGGATACGAAATCAAGATATCAGACCGCGAGCGAAATGCTCCTTGATATCGAGGAATTCAAGAGAAACCCGAATATCAAATTCGAGCAGAGCTACTTTGTCGATACAGACCCGACCAAGTTTGCAAGCAAGGCTGCTCCGGAGCCTCAGCTTCCGCCGCAGATAAGCCGTCAGCCCGTCTCCCAGCCTCCGATAGTCCTGCCCGGCGACGAGGATGATGACGATGAGCCCAAGAGCAAGGCGGGCCCGATTATAGCGGGCATCATAATAGGACTTATAGTTCTCGCGGGCCTTGCAGCAGGCGCTATGGCGCTCTTCCATATAAATCCGCTGACTCTCTTTGCCAAAGAGTTTACGGTTGTTCCCGAATTCGTCGGCAAGAATTACGCCGAGGAAATTGAGAATAATTCCGATTATAAGAAGAATTTTGTGTTCACGGTCATTAAGGAGGCAAACAGCCTCTATGAAGACGGCATCGTGGCCGCTCAGGATCCCGCGGACGGCACCAAAATTACCTCCACTCCCGTCGAGGTTGTGCTTACTGTTGTTGACAATACCGCTCCGATAGTTATTCCCGATGTCAGCGGCATGAACTGGGAAAAGGCACAGACAACCCTTGAAAATAAAGGCTTCAAGGTAAATCTTCTTCCCGTCACCACCACCGTTGAGGATTACGGAACGGTTATCAAGACCATCCCCGCCGCGAATACCCAGGCAAACAGCGGCGATATAGTCACCATTTATTATGCGAGCGATGATGAACTCATCGAGGTCCCGAGCGTTGTCGGCTGGAATGTCGCAACCGCCAAGGAAAAACTCGAATCAATGAATCTCTCGCTCAATGAGAATTATCAGACCGAGGATTCCTCGCTCCCGAAGGGCCAGATTATCTCCCAGAACCCCATTGAGGGCGATAAGGTCATACCCGGCTCGAGAATCACTGTCGTCGTTTCAAGCGGCGTTCCCGAGAATGCGACCGCAAATATAACAATCAGACTTCCGAGCACCAATACCGAGCAGACTTTTGTGGTCTATGTCAATAACGAATCACAGATAAATACCAGAAAGCTCATGGACGGCGTCACCTACACCTTCTCCGTCAAGGGAAGCGGCTCGGGAGTTCCCGTGAAGGTCCATATCGGCGGCAGCGAATATTATTCCTGCACCGTTGACTTCACAACGAATCCCGGCACGGTCTCGAATCCGCTCTATGCTTCCACCGGTTCCAGCTCACCCTCCGCGCTTCTTCCCAATGTGGTCGGCATGACCTATGAGGAGGCTACCAGCGCCCTGCGCGGCAGAGGCTTCACCAATGTCAACACCACCTATACCCCGCCGACCGATCCGAGCCAGAACGGCAAGGTTATCAGCCAGTCGCCTCAGGGCAGCAGCGGCTCCATTATCGGTTCAATCGGAGCACTCTATCCCACGAATACTCAGGTTACAATAGTTATCGGTCAGGTAGAAGGAGTAGGCACGAGTGAACAGACAACCGGTTGACGGAATTATAATTAAAGGCATCGGCGGTTTCTACTATGTCGAGGCCGCCGACGGCGAAATATATGAATGCAAGGCGAAGGGTATCTTCCGCAAAAGGGGAATAACCCCGCTCGCCGGCGACAGAGTCGTAATCTCAATAAACGTAAACGCCGAGAATACGATTGACGAAATCAGGGAGCGCAAAAGCGAGATGCTCCGCCCTCCTGTTGCAAATGTGGACCGTCTGTTTATAGTGTCATCGACCGTTGAGCCGAAGCCCGTGCTTTTCATCATCGATAAGCTGACCGTCCTCGCCGAGGACAGGGGAATAGAGCCCGTGGTCGTATTCACAAAATGCGACATGGCACCCGGCGATGAATATGCCGCAATCTACCGTAAAATCGGCATCAAGGCTTTTTGCGTATCAAATAAAACAGGTGAAGGGGCGGATGAGGTCGCCGCCGAATTTACGGGACATATCAGTGCCTTGTGCGGTAATTCGGGAGTCGGAAAATCTTCTCTTCTGAATTCGATATTTCCTCATCTCGATCTGAAAACCGCCGAAATCAGTGAAAAACTCGGCAGAGGCAGACACACGACGCGTCACAGTGAGCTCTTCAAGGTTAACGGCGGATATGTTGCCGATACACCCGGCTTTGCCTCGATAGTATCCGAAGACAGTGAGAATATTATTCCCGAAAATCTGCCTTTTGCCTTCAGGGAATTCGTACCATATCTCGGCAAATGCAAATTCTCCACCTGCACTCACGTAAAAGACAAGGGCTGCAGGATTCTCGAAGCTGTTGCGAGCGGCGAAATACCCGTTTCGCGCCATGAGAGCTACTGCCTTATGCTCGAGCAGGCGAAGAAGATGAAAAAGTATTGATTCTGTATTATAGACCGCTGAAATTCTTTGACTTTAAGGCGGGTTTATGATAAAATAAATTTTGTAAAAATATATTTCTTAGGAGGAATATTCAATGGAAACAAGACCTTATGTACCCTGGGAACTGGTTAACTCTTTCATGATTGACGTTTTCAAGGCCTACGGAGTCCCTGAAGAGGACGCAAAAATCTGCGCGGATGTTCTCCTCGAATCCGACCGCCGCGGTATTGAGAGCCACGGCTGCAACAGATTCAAGCCCATCTATCTTGACAGAATCGACAACGGCACTCTGCTCCCCGTAACCAAGATCGACATCGTAAAAGAGACCCCGACCACAGTCGTAATGGACGCAAACAACGGTATGGGTATGGTAGCGAGCTACCGCATGATGGAGATGCTTATTGCCAAGGCAAAGGAATACGGCATGGCAGGCGGCGCTATCTATAATTCAACCCATTACGGTATCGCGGGATACTGGACCACAATGGCCGAGAAGGCCGGCATGATCGGTGTTTCGGGCACCAACGCCCGTCCGTCCGTCGCTCCCACCTGGGGCATCGAGCCGATGATGGGCACCAACCCCTTCACCTTCACTATGCCTACCGACGAAGAGTTCCCGTTCAATTTCGACTGCGCGACAAGTATCGTTCAGAACGGCAAAATCGAGTATTATGAGAGAAGCGGCAAAGAGACTCCCGCAGGCCTTGTAGTTACCAAAGACGGCGGCACAATGACCGATTCCGGCAAGATTCTCAAGGATATGCGTGCGGGCAACTGCGCTCTGCTTTCAATCGGCGGTATCGGCGAAGCAACCGGCGGCTATAAGGGCTACGGCTTCACCACCATCGTTGAAATTCTCTCCGCGGCACTCGCGGGCGGCCCGTTCATGAAGGCGCTCAGCGGCAAGGATGCTGACGGCAACAACGCTTTCTACAGACTCGGCCACTTCTTCTTTGTCATCAATCCCGAATTCTTCATGGGTCTCGACACCTTCAAGAAGACCGCGGGCGACATCTGCAGAGGCCTTCGCAATTCCGAAAAAGCTCCCGGTGCGGACCGTATCTACACCGCCGGCGAAAAAGAGTGGGATGCATGGCAGGATCGCAAGGATAAGGGCGTTCCCGTAGGCGAGACCATTCAGAAGGAATTCATCGCTCTTCGCGACAGATTCAATCTCGATTATAAATTCCCGTTTGAGGAGGCATAATAAATGGATTACGCAAAAGAATCATTACGTTTACACGGCGAATGGAAAGGCAAGATTGAAGTAATCTCGACCGTTCCCGTTGCCACAAAAGAGGATCTTTCCCTCGCTTACACCCCCGGCGTTGCCCAGCCCTGTCTTGAAATCCAGAAGGATATTGAGAAGAGCTATGAGCTCACCAGAAGACACAATCTCTGCGCTGTTATTACCGATGGTACCGCAGTTCTCGGCCTCGGCGATATCGGCCCCGAAGCAGGTATGCCTGTTATGGAGGGCAAATGCGTTCTCTTCAAGTCCTTCGGCGATGTTGACGCTTTCCCGCTCTGCATCAAGAGCAAGGATGTTGATGAAATCGTAAACACGATTTATCTCATTTCCGGTTCATTCGGCGGCATCAACCTTGAGGATATAGCGGCTCCCCGCTGCTTCGAAATCGAGCGCAAACTCAAAGAGAAGTGCGACATCCCCATTTTCCACGATGACCAGCACGGCACCGCCATCATCACCCTCGCCGGCCTTACCAACGCTCTCAAGGTTGTCGGCAAGAAGAAGGAAGATGTCAAGGTTGTTACCTCCGGCGCAGGCGCTGCGGCTATTTCAATCACCAAGCTTCTCCTCTCCGCAGGCTTCTGCCGTTCAGGGTTCAACGAGTTATTCCAAGGCGATTTGGAAAGCGGTTATGTCGCGTATTCACAAGGATTTGCCGTATAAAGATTTCGATAGACCGGATGGTATAACGGAGGTGGCAGTATGCTCGAAGTCCGGTAAGCTGCCGATAGAGGGCGTGTGTGACAGTGCAGGCACTGTATATACGGAATATTTTGCTCGTGGATCCGAACCTACAGAACAATGTGACCATCATACTTCGGTTACACTCTGTGCAGAATCCGGAATGATTGCAACACCATATTGTCCGGAGACTTACGAAAGTGTATACGTTGACGACAGTATCGGATATTGTACAATCCACGACGGCACGCAGCATGTTGAGGTAACAACAACGGTAACAACAACTGATACGAATACAACTAACAGTACCGATACAACCAACACAACCAATACGACGAATACGACCTATAATACTACGGGTGATTAGATTAGCGGACGCGAGCCAATTTGCAGATTGGATACGTGGATAGATTTTTTAATAGGAGGAGAATTATGAAGAAGTACATTGCAGAAATGATTGGAACAGCTGTACTCGTAACTCTAGGTTGCGGAACAGCAATGCTGGTAGGCTGCGATAGCGAAAGCGGATGCGGCTATCTGTTAACAGCGCTGGCATTTGGACTTGTAATTGTCGGCATGGCATATTGCATCGGCAATATCAGCGGATGTCATATTAATCCGGCAGTTAGTCTTGGAGTATTTATTAACGGTGGCATCACAGCCAAAGAATTTGCATGCTATGTCATTGCACAGATTATCGGAGGATTTGTCGGAAGCGGAATCCTCATGGCGATTTTCAAGTTTGGAGATGTCAGTGATCTTACAGGTGGATGTGGCGCAAACGGATTAGATGGAGTAAATGGCAATTCGGTGGCAGGACTCATTGTTGAGATAGTTCTTACATTTGTGTTCGTAATGGTTGTCTTAGGTGTAACATCTAAGAAGTTCAACCACGGATCATTTGGCGGACTTATCATTGGTCTTTCGCTTACACTTGTACATATCTTTGGTATTGGCTTAACCGGCACATCCGTTAACCCGGCTAGAAGTATCGCACCTGCAGTTTTCGCAGCTATTGATGGTAATGGAGAGCCGCTTAGTGCGCTTTGGGTATTCATTGTTGGTCCACTTGTCGGAGCCGCACTTGCAGCTATCGTATATAAGGCGCTTGAGAAAGAATAAGATATATAGACAAAAAGATTCTCAGGGTATATAATATAGTTGTAGTATTGTCTGCTTAAGAGGAAGGAGGAACTGAATATGATGATTAATCCTATCGGATTTGGATATGGTTCCTTCGCGATGAGTGGAGCATCGTCGGTCACAACCGGTGGTGAAGAGATACTTGGCACAGCCGGTGTAGGCGGAGCGCAGGGCGTAGGCGAAGCACAAGGAGTTCTTGGCAAGGTAGAGGAGCCTGACGCAAGACACGGTGGTGAATGTCAGACCTGTAAGAATCGTAAGTATCAAGATGGTTCTGACGAGATGGTTTCATTTAAGTCGGCATCACATATTGCTCCGGAAGCGGCAGCAGCCAGGGTTCGTGGTCATGAGGGTGAGCATGTGTCCAATGCTTATAAGAAAGCATTCCAGGAGGGTGGCAAGGTAATTAATGCCAGTGTATCACTTCATACAGCAGTTTGTCCGGAATGCGGTAAGACTTATGTATCGGGTGGAGTTACCAATACCGTAATATCTACACCCAAGGAAGGTACAGATAACAAGAACCCTTATAATCAGAATAAGATGGCGGTGTCCCAAGCTAACTCGCCGGGATTGGTTTTTAATGCTAAGGGTTGACAATACATTTTAATAGTAATATTATTAGTGATACAATTTGATAATCTTCGGGGCAGGGTGCAATTCCCGACCGGCGGTGATATTAAGGATAATCTTAAGCAAGTCCGCGAGCTTTTATAGCATGACTCGGTGCGAATCCGAGACCGACAGTACAGTCTGGATGATAGAAGAGTAGTTGATATGACATTATGCCTCGGATTTTTTTCCGAGGTTTTTTTGTTGATACTTGCGAAGCAAGTGTCTGCACGGCGAGCCCTTTCGGCGTGGACGGAACCAAAATGGGGCGAGCATCCTTTGTATATGGACGTTTCCCGAAGCAACACATTTCACAAAAAGAGAGGTAACACAATGGAGACAGCAGTTAAATCAAAACCAATTTCAGCACGCAAACTCGCTATGACAGGAATGCTTAGCGCAGTCGCATTCGTACTTATGTATCTTGAGATTCCGATTCCTATTATGCCAAGCTTTATTAAGTTTGACTTTTCGGATCTGCCGGCGCTTATCGGTTCGTTTGCATTAGGCCCGGTATGGGGAGTGTTGATTGAGCTAATTAAGAACTTATTGCACTTGGCATTTTCGCAATCAATGTTCATCGGCGAACTGAGTAACTTCATATTGGGAGGCACATTTGTCCTTGTTGCGGGTCTTGTTTACAATCGTAAGAAGACTAAGAAGAATGCATTTGTTGCAGGTCTTATCGGTGCGGTTGCAATGGGACTTATCAGCATCGTTGCCAATTACTTCATCGTGTATCCTGTATATATCAAGGCATATTTCGACGGTTCGCTTGAGACTTGTCTTGCAATGTACAATGCGATTTGCTGGGAGATAGCAGACACAGGCGTTGGTCCGCATTTATTTGAGATTAAGTCACTCATGCAGGCATTATTAATCTTCAACCTGCCGTTCACCATCCTTAAGGGTATGGTATCCGTGCTAATAAGTATGTTAATCTATAAGCCGTTGTCGAAGTTTATAAAAGGTAACAACTAGCGTAATTTATGCTAATTATTTAATATACGGTAACTATCATAGTGTTTCTAAGTGACCTTAACGGGTCTCGGCACTTAGCGAATGCGAAGCATGAGCTTAGTACCGTTAGGGGAACCCGTTCAGAGCGAAAGCGTGTCACGTGAATTTCTATGATAGTTACCGTATATGATTTATGAAGACTTTTAATTTGCTTGCTATAATGGTATAATTCCTATGTATAAATTAAGGAAGGATACCAACTATGGAATTAACATTTGACGTGAAAGTGACAGCCAAAGACCTTTACAGATATAACATGAGGAATGCATACACAAGCTTTCAAGGCATTCTCAGTATTATCTGTGCGGCCTTGGTTGTCTTTGTTTTTGTATGGAAATTCGACGCCTTAAATGTGCCGTATATAATATTGTTTATTGTTCTGGCGCTGGCATTTTTGTTATACATTCCGATTTCGCTGTGGATAAGATCAAGCCAGATTGTTAAGACAAGTGATGTATTCAAAGAACCTCTTACGTTTGTTTTCGGCGACGAAAGCATTGCCGTTACATCCCCCATCATGACCGAGGAGGATGAGGTTAATCTGCCATATAATGATGTGTTCAGAGTTACTAAGACGAGTAAGGACATTTTAATATATACGAACAGAGTCAGTGCATATATTATTCCGCGCGAGCAGGTGACCGCTCTTGAGTCACAATTATTGGAAATGTTAAAGAGCAAGGTAGAAGATTTTAAGATAAAAGGATTCTAGCAGCATGACATACGAAACACACAGTGACAGTGAGACAAGAGATGTTGCGCGCGCATTGGCAACTAAGGCTAAGCCCGGCGAAGTATATGCATTAATTGGCGACCTTGGTGTCGGCAAGACCGTATTTACTCAAGGATTTGCAGAAGGCCTTGGTATAGAGGATATCGTTAATAGCCCGACATTTACCATTGTGCAGGAATATGTTGATGGGCGTCTTCCGCTTTATCATTTTGATGTATATCGTATAGGTGACGTTGATGAAATGCTTGACGTGGGCTTTGATGACTATATCTTCGGTGACGGTGTAAGCCTCATCGAATGGGCTGATATGATTGAAGACCTTCTCCCGCCCGAGACGACTTATGTCACCATCGGTAAGGATGTTACTCAAGGATATGATTATCGAAGAATTGAGATTAGTTAGTGTGATATCTCAGTTGTTGTACTAGTGTGCTGACACATTGATAATCGAACTAACACACCGCATATGCAGCCATTTACTGCGTCATCTTCAATCGCCGATGCTACGGCATCGCCTCATTCAGATTCCTTGTAACTGACTACATCTTCGGCGTGTTAATTAGGTTCAAAAATCAATGTGTCAGCACACTAGGACAATAGAACTTCGCACACTAGAAAGGAACTCAATGAAGGTACTAGGCCTCGAAGCCTCCGGCATCGTCGCAAGCGTTGCACTTGTCGAAGACAACAAGCTTATAGCAGAATATACTATTAATAATAAGCGTACTCACTCTAAGACGTTAATGCCCATGCTTGATGAGATGCGCACTCGTATTGATGCGGACATTAGTGATATCGATGTAATAGCAGTGGCTTCCGGCCCCGGCTCATACACCGGTCTTCGCATAAGCTCCGCCACAGCCAAGGGACTTGGCATGGCACTTAATAAGCCGATTGTGTCTGTGCCGACAATGGAAGGTATGGCCTATAATATGTGGGGCGCTAACGGTTACATTTGTCCGATTGTAGATGCCAGGCGCTCGCAGGTCTACACCGGCACATATTATTTCGAAGATGGTAACATCATTGAACATACTCCCACAAGCGTAGTTTTAATTGAAGATTTACTTTCTTCATTATGTAAAATGTTAAGCGCTGACGATAGACTCTATGACAATATTGTATTCCTGGGCGATGGCGTTAATTTGCATCACGATTTAATCGTTGAGAAGCTTGGTGATAAATGCACATTTGCACCGGCGCATATGAATATGCCAAGTGCAGCAAGTATTGCCGCATTGGGAGTAAAGTATGCTGCTTGTGGCGACATTGAATCGGCATCAGAACATCGTCCTTCGTATTATATGTTGTCTCAAGCTGAGAAGGAGCGCTTAGATGAGGGCAAGGATATAGTGGAGCCGAGTGACTATTAAGGGGTACTTGGTGATGAGACGAGAGAATGGGATTTCCTTTGTGGAGCAGTATTTATGATCACATTTAGAAATGCTACAACCAAAGACATCGATGACATCGTCGCACTTGAGCATGACTGCTTCCCTGATCCGTGGAGCGCCACATCCTTTAAGTCGTCTCTCGACAATCCTTTCTGCGAAGTGATTGTCGCTGAGACACAAGAAGAGACGACAATTATTGTTGCCTATGCCGTCATGCTTCATATGTATGAGCAAGGCGAGATAGCCAAGGTTGCCGTCGCACCCGCTTATCATAGACAAGGCATTGCAACCGAAATTGTTAATTGGCTAATCAAGATTGCTAATCACGAAGATGTAGAGACAATCTTCTTAGACGTACGCGAGTCTAACGAAGCCGCACGTAAACTATACGAGAGAGTTGGCTTCGTACAGTACGATACAACCGAAGGCTTTTACAAGAATCCGCCTGAAGCATCAGTGAAAATGCGTTATGATATAGGAGAACCTCAATGCTAGACGTATGCTTGCTCGGCACCGGCGGCATGATGCCCCTGCCGAACAGATGGCTTACAAGCCTTGTAACAAGATATAATGGAAGTAACATATTAGTGGACTGTGGCGAAGGCACGCAAATTGCAATGAAGCAAGCCGGCATAAGCCCCAATCCGATAGATATAATTTTGTTCACGCATTTCCATGCAGATCACATAAGCGGTTTGCCGGGAATGATTTTGTCGATGGCTAATTCGGATAGAACTGAGCCTGTTGTGTTGGTTGGTCCGCGAGGCTTAAGAGAGGTGGTTTTATCACTCCTCGTTGTTGCAGGCGGATTGCCTTTTGATTTACATTTCCACGAATTGACCAAGAAGGAAGAGACATTCGAGATTAACGGATATACAATTACGGCATTTAAAGTTAAGCATAATGTAACCTGCTACGGCTATAGCATTTCGATTTCGCGACTTGGCAAGTTCGATGCCGAGAAGGCAAAGGAACTTGAACTTCCGGTTCAGTGCTGGAATAAATTGCAGCATGGAGAGACGGTGATAGTTGATGGTAAGACATTTACCCCTGACATGGTAATGGGTGCGCCCAGGAGAGGACTTAAAGTAACATATGCGACTGACTCCAGACCGTGCGAAGCAATTATTAATAATGCAAAGGGTAGTGATTTGTTTATTTGTGAAGGCATGTATGGCGAGAAGGATAAGCTTAAGAGTGCGAAGGAGAAGAAGCATATGACTATGTATGAGGCTGCTGACATGGCGGCTAAGGCTGAGGTCGGAGAAATGTGGCTAACACATTTTAGCCCATCAATGATGAACCCCAAGCAATATATGAATGGCGTTCGAGCAATATTTGCAAATTCATATCTCGGTAAGAATTGTAAGATGGTTGAGCTGGCATATAAGGAGGAAGAAGATGAATAATAAGCTTAAGATTGTAATTAGAGTGGCTATTGTTTCATTAATATGTGCGGCCCTGGTAGTAGGATATTTTCTGTATCTGAATAATAAGAATTCCAATACGACTGAGGAAGACGACCAGTTAACCGAGGCTGAGATAATAGAGACAACTGATTTTGACAAGAATTATCCTGAGACTCCAAGGGCGGTTATAAAGTGGTATGATCGTATCTCGACTGTAATATATAATAATGAACTTGGCGACGTATCTGTCAAGGAGATTGGTTCACAGCTTAGAAAGCTTTACGATGACGATTTGCTTAAGCTTAATCCGGAGGACAAATTTTACGATAACCTCGAAGACGAGATGAAGGAAAATGAAAAGCGAAATCGTAGTATCGTCTCGTATGAAGAATGTGACAGTGCCGATGTGACCTATAAGACGGTTAACGGCTACGATTGTGCTTATGTGTATTCGTACTATTTCGGCAAGGAAGGCAACAACTTCACGAGGACATATCAGAAGTTCTGCTTGCGTAAGGACAAGCAAGGTAGCTGGAAGATTCTTACTTGGGAAAAGGTCGGAGTAGAGGAGACGCCATGGGGTTAGGAAGACGTCGAATCAGCTAAGAACTATGGCATGCATCTGAGGAGCCGAGACCTGCTAAGCGATTTTCGTCAAGAGCGCGCAGGTGCTCGGTCCGAAGATGCAAGAATGAGAGTAGAATAATGGATGACATAGTATTATTAGCCATCGAATCATCCTGCGACGAGACAGCGTGCGCAGTAGTTCGAAACGGTAGAGAAGTTTTAAGCAACATAATATCGACGCAAGTACCTTTGCATACGCTTTACGGCGGAGTAGTTCCGGAAATTGCTTCTCGAAAGCATATCGAGCGTATTAGCTTTGTGGTTGAAGAAGCGCTTAAGGAATCAGGTATGACACTTAATGAGATGGATGCCATTGCAGTCACCCGCGGTCCCGGACTTGTGGGTGCTCTTCTTGTGGGCGTATCGTTTGCTAAGGCATTAAGTTATGGTGCTTCGATTCCGCTTGTGGGAGTACATCATATTGAAGGACATATTAGTGCCAATTACATCGAGTACCCTGAGCTTGAGCCACCTTTTATGTGTCTTGTAGTGTCCGGCGGTCACACTAACCTGGTAAATGTGTCTTCCTACGGCGACATAGAGATACTGGGACGAACAAGAGATGACGCAGCGGGAGAAGCATTTGACAAAATCGGAAGAGCGATAGGCTTAGGATATCCCGGAGGTCCCAAGATTGAGGCTGCGGC
>CAMUZD010000005.1 GCA_947165115.1 uncultured Clostridia bacterium | reverse complement strand
CCGCGAGTGCCTTGCTATATTACCACCTTTTCTAACCCTTGTCAAGAAGTTTTTTCACCTATTTTACAGCATTTTGTCAACCTCGCCGGGCGTGCCGAATTGAGGAAGCCGGGCGCAAAGCTTTCGCATCACTCTCCCGCGTGCTATATATAGTATGTTATATGTTTCTATTACATTATATATGGGAGAAAAGCAACGCCCTCTCCGCATTCGGAGAGGGCTTAAATGAATACTTGACTTATTTTTAATGCTGTATTATAATTGGCTCGCAAAAAGGATTTTTGTTTGATAGTGAAGGCATCAATTTACTGCCAGAACTTCTTCGCAAGAATCCTTTTTCTTTATTATCCAATGCTTCACATATCCTTGGGCGGGCGGATGATATCCGCCCCTACGTTCTTATGTAAGCATAAATGCTTCTTACATTCATCGACCGTTCTCAATTCTTAATTATATCCGTAGGCTGCTGCAGACATAATTCGGCTTTATTCTATTCTCCTCTTCCGAGTCTGAGGAAAATGCGCAGGATAAGGCGGCGGGCGGCGCGGTATATGAGAAAAGCGATGACACCTGCTATCGGAGCAATCCAGAGAGGTTTGCCGATGATAAGCAGGATAATCAGAGCCGCGGCCGAGAAGAAAACAGTCATTCTCAGCGCGAAGACGAAATATGTGATGGAAAAAATAGTTTTGCCTATCTTTTCGTATTTCTCATCCTCAGTCAGATTCTCTCACTCCTGCCCTATGTAAATTCTCCCTGCGGCTCGGTGAAGCGGCAGGGAGTTGTCTGCATTTATCAGTTTGCCTTCTTTTCGGGAACGATTGCGATATCTCTTATCATATCGCCGTTGATAATCCTCGTCTGTTTCTTTTCCTCAACCTTTACCCAGTTATCCTCGACGGCGATAATCACGCCGCGGGAGGCAAGAGATTCATTGAAGAGGCTTATAATTACATTCTGACCGACAAGGTCCTTTATCATTTCAACCGACATTTCAGTTCTCCTTCCTTTCTTTTTCTCAATGATGCGGTATTTCATGAAACTGTTCTGCCCGGCGGCTATCATAAACACAACCATCACAGATACAAAAACCGTTATCAATGCAGCAGGCATATTATCAATCCTTATAATTCTGTTCGTAGTATTCTTCGGGAGTCAGCAGGACGTCGCCGGCAAAGCCGTAATCAACGGGGCATAAGTAGAATCCGGTGCGTGCACCGCTCGAAAGAATCTTGAATGAATACGGGAAAATAAGGGAATTCTCCTTGATACAGAAGTTTTCATCATCGAAGAGGTCATCGAGAATCTTCTTCTGCTCCTCGGAAAGAGCGATATTTCCTCTCACGGAATAGGAGACATCGGCCTCCTCCTGAATCATACTCTTGATTTCCTCGCGGGGATTCTCGATTTCGCTCTTATACAGCGATTTGAGCGAGAGGCGGTAGCCGTCGGCCAGCGAGAAGGTGCAGGCAGTCACAGTGCCGTCATCCTCATCGGGATTGGTGCCGGTCTGTTTCTTTATCAGATAGGAAACATGATAACCGCCCTGATAATAGGGCTCGATCGCGATTCTGGTAACCGTCACACCCTCGATGCCGAATTTACGGTTGCGCTCCCTGAGCGATTCGAGATTCATTTTGATATTATCGATTTCGCCGTCTTTATATTCCTCAAACCACTGAGTGATTTCTTCGGCTGAATCGGGCCTGTCTTTGCTTGTAACAACGGGATATGAAATCTCGAGCTTTGCAATCACTTCGCCCTCTTCATCCTTGAATTCCTCGGAATATTCCTCGTTCTTGGTTGAATATTTAACAGGATCGGGGAAGCCTTCGGCCTGTGTATTATATGTGTTATCCGCATCGTCCCCGCTCTTTTTGCCGCAGGAACAGAGCGAAAGAATTATGATAAGCACGCAGAAAAGCGCAACGAGCCTTTTCATTGTTTCACCTCCGGGTGCAGATTTGCCTGAAATAATTATATATTATCGGTGAATTCTTGTCAATCAAAATATATCGGGTTGCAAGGGGCGGAAAATGATGATAGAATAAACACCGGAGGCGATAAAATGTTCAGGAAAATGAGAAGAATCAAACAGCAGGTAAACGATGAAATCTGCAGAAAAATCCTGCGCGAGGAGTGGCGCGGAGTGCTTGCGGTTCACGGGGAAAACGGCTATCCCTACGCCCTGCCGATAGACTTTTATTATGATGAAGAAAAGGACAAAATATACTTTCACTGCGCGAAAGAGGGTCATAAGCTCGACGCAATCCGCGCGGATGAGAGAGTGTCCTTCTGCGTATATGACAAGGGTTTCCGCAAGGAGGGCGACTGGGCTCTGAATATAACGAGCGTGATAATTTTCGGCAGAATAAGAATTATCGAAGATCCGGAGGAAACGCGGCTGACCGCCCGGAAATTCGGCGCGAAATTCTTCCCGACTGCCGACGAACTCGAGCATGAGCTTGAACGCTCGCTCAATCGGGTGCAGATGCTCGAACTCACCCCGGAACACATGACCGGGAAGATTGTAAATGAGAAATAAGGTACGGCAAATCATTATTGCAAAAAGAAAAATACCTTGATATAATAATATTTAGATTTTTGATTTTGAGGAGGAAAAAATGAGCGACGTTAAAATCAACATTGATTTAGAAAAAATGAGAAAGAATATGCACGCGCTGAATATGTGGTTTCATTTCACCAGAAATAATCCGCGCAACCGTGACAGATTCTACAATGAGCTTATATTGGGCGTGGGCACCGAAAACTGGGAAATGCTTGATGACAAAATTAAAGCCCCTTGGGAAGAGGCGCGCAAAGATTTTGATAAGCTCTACGGGCTTGTCAAGGCATGGTCATTCATGAAAGATTCCAATGAAAAAGGTTTTAACGAAACTGTAGGAGAACAAATTAAAGAAGCAAAAGCAGTAGCCGCTGGGAAAATAATAGAAAAAGAAATTGAAACAATAATAAAAGAACAAATTGAAGAAAAAATACGAAAAGTAATTGAAGCAAACGCAGAAAAGGAAACTGAAACAAGAATAATAACAGAAATTGAAGCAAAAATAATGACAGAAATTGAAATAGAAAATGATATTGATATAACATCTGACCTTAAGGAAGGATTTATATCTAAAATAGGGAAAGAAACAAAAACTAAAATAATAAAAGAAAGAATAAAAAAAGCAATTGAAGAAGAACTAAAAAAAGAAAATATTGAAATTAATAGAAATAGAGAAGAAAGAATAAAAAAAGTAATTGAAGATAGAATAAAAAATGAAAATGAGAATAATAAAGAAATTGAAGATAAAATAAAAGATGAAATTGTAGGAATAATAAAAAAAGAAGCACAAAGCTGAAAACTGCTTTTTGAGGCAGCATTCCATCATCAGATTAATCAAGTATAAGGAAAATCTGTTTCACATTCATAAATCGGATTGCCAAATCTATTAAGCCGGGGAATGAATATGCAAAAAGGAAATTAGCTGAATTCGGTAATAATATTAAAGCGGCACGGAAATCCGTGCCGCTTTATTTTTGATAATATGCTTTTACTCAATATTTATTATCACGTAGTATGCAAGAGTGTTTTCGTAATAGAAGAGGATGTCGTAGGTGCCGGGGAGGAAGTTGTTCTGTTCGTCGTTATTAACAGCGTTCTCAAAGTTCCAGCCGCCGTAGGGCGCATCCTGATAGTAATCGCTGAAGGCGCTGATTGCCGCGACATTGTCGGCGCTCATAATCACATAATCCTTTGCGTCCCTGTGGGGCAGGCAAAAGATTCTCAGCTTATTGGCGAGAAGATTTTCTGAGCCGTCGAGGGCGTTAGCGCCGTTTATATAGAATTTGATTGTCTCTCCGGTCTTGAAATCGGAACGGATGCCTTTGAGCGCAAGCTCTTTGCCGTTTCCGTCCTGAGAGCCGTCGCCGTCAAGGCGCAGACCGAGCAGAGTGAACGGAGTGCAGGAATTCGCGGCATAAACCACTCCCGCCTTGGGATTTCTCTGCTCCGCGGAGAGAGTCGGTCCGCTGTATTCCTTGGCTTCGTATGTGCTCATCGGCGAGAGCTCCTCGGCCTTGTCAATCGCCCACTTGCCGTCATTTGAAATGATTTTGCCGGCGTGATAATACCATTTATCGATATTCAGCTCAGAATTCACCCAGCTCTCGAAAGTGCTGCCGGTTCTGTAATAGTAGTAGGAAGTCTCCTCGCCGCGCACGATGAAGAATTCATTGAGCTCCGCCATCATTTCGGGATACTTCGCCGCCCAGATTTCGGGGCGGTTTTTAAGCTCCGAGCCGTCGGTGACGGTCGGGCTCTCTTTTTTGGTGGTTTCCGTTTCGCTGACATTGACGCCCGTCTGCACTATACCGGAATTGCCGGTGTATGTAACCCTGCCGCAGGCGCACAGCAGCACCGTCAGCATTATGCAGAGCAAACAGATTGTTTTTTTCATGTGACTCCTCCGTGATTTCAGAAGAATTCTTGATATATCTTATTAATTTTATCACAAAATGACATTTTTTTCAATACGCGGGCAAGCGTAATCGACCGTCTTTTTGCCCTATTATTTACAGTTTTATTGTGAAATGTGACCGTTTTTTATTAATTCCGTCAAAAACTTCTTGCATATTCAGATCAGCTATATTATAATACAATATTATATTATTGCAATGTATCTTGGAAAGAAGGAAATATGATGCAGTTTATTCAGCATTTAACCCAGCAACTTTCGCTGTGGCAGTATCTTGATTTCTTTATCAGGATTATTGTCGCCTGCATATGCGGAGCCGCTATTGGTTACGAAAGAAGCCGCAGGCTTAAAAACGCGGGGCTTCGCACTCATATCGTGGTCTGCTGCGCAGCGGCTCTGATGATGATAGTTTCAAAATACGCCTTTATGGACCTGGCGGGTCATACGGGCGGAATGATAGACGGCACGCGCGGAGCCGATCCCGCAAGAATTGCCGCGCAGGTAGTCAGCGGCATATCGTTCCTCGGCGCGGGTGTTATCTTCAAGCACGGCGCGAGCGTCAAAGGACTCACCACTGCGGCGGGAATCTGGGCTACCGCAGGCATCGGCCTTGCCATCGGTGCGGGAATGTATATTATCGGCCTTTTCGCAATGATAGTGATTGTCGTGATTCAGTTTGCCATGCATAAATATAAATTCGGTGTTGAAACCTGGAGCGACAATAAACTCGATTTTCACGTGCTCGAAGACGGGAGCTTCCGCAAGGAATTCCTTGAGGCAGTCGATAAAAAATGGAATGCCCAGCTGGAGGAAATATCCATTGACAATGACGGCGACAGTTTTGACGGCAAATTCCACTATATCGCAGTAGTCAAGGCTCCCTCAAATCTGCCTACTGAGGAATTTGTCAGATTCTTCAATGAAGACACACGTATAATCAGATTCAGCGTAACTCCGAATATTTGATTGATTCAAGCCCCTCCCTCTGCGGAGGGGATATTGGTATATGAGGTAAATGATTTGAAAATTCTTCAGAAGGGTTTTAATTATTCGCAGGACGGGCCCGGCAACCGCCTGGTATATCATCTGCAGGGCTGCAATTTCAGATGCAGATGGTGTTCCAATGCAGACGCGATTCCGCTTGAAAACCCCGCGGCGCGGGATGTTTCAATTGATGAAATATATGATGAAATCATGCGCAGCAGAATGATGTTTTTTGACGGCGGAGGCGTGACCTTCACGGGCGGCGAATGCACTCTGCAGAGCGATGAACTGCTTCCGCTTCTTAAAAAGCTGAAAGGAAGCGGCATCTCGACCTGCATCGAGACAAACGGCTCGCTGCCTTCACTTTGCGAAATGGCGGAATATATCGATTATCCGATAATCGACCTCAAGCATCCCGATGATGAAATTCATAAAAAATGGACTGGGCATTCAAATTCGCAGACGCTTGAAAATATTGAATTCTTACTGAATTCCGGCAGACGGATTCATATAAGAATACCGCTGATAAACGGCGTGAATATCTGCCCCGAGATATTTGCAGGGTATTTTTCACAGTTTGATACTTCAAATGCCGTTTTTGAATTTCTGCCCTATCATGAATTCGGGAAAGACAAATGGCAGGGTAAATATGAGATGGAAAATGCTTTTGTGAGCGCAGAGACGGTGGATGAATTCACGCGCATTTTCAATTCCCGCGGACTTAAAACGGTGAAAACATAAGGAGGAGCGGCAATGCTGAATATCCTTGATAACAAGCAGATTTCGGAGATGGCGAAATCGCTTTTCGCTCAGAAGAGGGCGGGCTGCCGCCTCGACGGCTGGTTCATAGCCAAAGAGAAGGAACTCGCGCTTGATAAGGAATTCGCGGGCGAAAACGAGGAGATAAAAAAGGCGAAAATACTGTGCGAAATCGTTAAGACAATACCGATTGATATAAGCGAATTCAACATCTTCGCGGGCACGCAGGATGATGCCTTCGCGCGCTCCTATGCATTGATAAACCCCGCTTTCAAGGTTGAGGAATTCTGCGGATACTGCGATCCGACAGCAGTCTTCGGTGATATAGAGCCAAATGACGAATTCGCAGCGGCCAGGATTGCAGCCGCCCGCGCGGAGTTTGCAAAGAGCGAATATGCGGTAAAGCTCGGCGAGGTTTATTCAAAAGCCGAGAACTACACCAAAGAGGTCATTTTCTTCTTTGAGCAGGTAACGGGCCACCTTATTCCCGATATGAGATATGCCCTGAAACACGGCGTTTCGGGTATGCTTGAAAAGATTGAAGGCAGGGAAGGTCACGGCTATGAGGCCTTCAGAATCGCGCTGGAATGCGCAGTGATACTCGCGAACCGCTATGCGGACCTAGCCGCGGAAAAAGCGGAATGTGCCGGCGGCACGCAGAAGAAAATACTCCTGCAGATGGAAAAGAATCTGCGCAGAGTGCCCGAAAACGGGGCGCAGAACCTCTGCGAGGCGATACAGTCATTTATCATCATGTGGCAGATTATGTGCCTCGAGCAGACTCCGAATCCCTTCGCTTTTTCGGTCGGCAACGCGGACAGAATCTTTGAGCCTTACAGGAACGGCCTCTCGAGAGAAGATGCGGCCGCGCTCCTGCGCCATTTTCTCGTATTCTTCAATGTTGCCGACAGAAGCTGGGCCATTTCCCAGAATATCATCCTCGGCGGCAGGGATATTGACGGAAACGATCTTTCAAATGAGACAACCTACGCATTTCTTGATGCGTATTATGATATGAATCTGCCTCAGCCGATTCTCTCGCTGAAACTTCATAAGAACACTCCCAAAAAACTCTACCGCGAAACGGGCAGATTCCTGTTTTCACCGGGCAAACTGACTCCTTCATTTTTCAATGACGATTCTCTCTTCGCCGTGCTCGGGGCACACGGAGTTGACGCTGAGGACCTTCCCGATATTTCAATTGCGGGCTGTCAGGAGCCGCTGATTATGGGTAAGGATAACGGCAACACGACCAACAGCTGGCTGAATCTCCCCAAAATCCTTGAGATGACGCTGACCGGCGGAATTTCAACGATAACGGGAGAAAAACTGATTGATATTCCCGCCTGCAGACTTGAAAATATCAGGGAGGAATTCTATAAGAATACGCGTGAAATCGTTGCGCGTATGGCGGAATTTGCGAACGGCGCTTCGGCGGCGCTCTCGACCCAGCGCGTGCCCTTCCTCTCCTGCCTTATGGGCGGACTCGAAAACGGAACCGACGCACGCGATATCAACGCTCAGGGAACAAAATACAACGGCAGCGGATGCCTGATTCACGGGGTTTCCGTAATCGCAGACAGTTTCGCGGCTATTGACAGACTGCTTGCCGAGTGCCCGCAGGATGCGGATAAACTCGTGCCCGCCATGAAGGCTGATTTCAAAGGATATGAAGACCTGCGCGAATTCCTGCTCGGCGCTGATAAATTCGGCAACAATATTGAAAAGATTGATAACGAGGCGGGCGAAATCGCATCAAAGGTCGCGGATATCGTGACTTCTGCGAAGAATTATCTCGGCAACCCGTTCCGCGCAGATTTCTCATCGCCCTCAACTCATCTGCTTTACGGCTACTGGGTCGGCGCAACTCCGGACGGCAGAAAATCAAGGGATATGCTCGGCTACGGAGTCGATCCGCTTTACGGCAGCGCGGAAAACGGCCTCGGCTTCAGAATGCTCTCAAATATGAAAATGCCGTTTGAAAAATTCAACGGCGGCTATGCCTCCCATCTCGGCATCGACCCGAAGTATTTCAAAGCCGAAAGCTACGAGGATAAAGGAATTGAATTCAGGGATAAGGTCATTTCGCCCCTCTTTTTCAATCCACTCAAAGAGGGAGTTTCACCGTTTTATCTCTATGTAAATGTCACAACTGCGGAGATTCTCCGTAAAGTTCTCGCAGAGCCCGAAAAATATGCTCCCTCGGGAATTTACATAATGAGAATTCACGGCACATTCGTCAATTTCCTTGATCTTTCTCCCGCAATTCAGCAGGATATTATCACCCGCCTTGACCCGGGCTCAACCGCAATTTGCTGAGGTGAAATATGAAAATTCTCGGACTTGATATCGGAACTACCGGCATCGGCGCGGTGCTCTTTGAAACAGAAACACGCCGTGTAATCAAAACCGCAAACCGCCCTAATATCTCTTTTATTTCAAGCGCCCTGCCGTTTGAAAAGGCGCAGGATACCGCGGTGATTCTCGATATCGTAAACGGCATCATCTCCGAATTTGCCGACTATGAGGCAATCGGTATTTCGGGACAGATGCACGGTATTCTATACACAGATTCGCAGGGAAATGCTGTTTCTCCGCTCTGGACCTGGCAGGATCTGCGCTCCGCCGAGCATCCGGACGGCGAAAGAAGCACCGCTGAGATACTCGGCACTTATCCCGGTTACGGGCTCGCCACTCATCTCTATAACGAAAAGAACGCCCTTGTTCCCGAAAGCGCTGAATATCTTTGCACAATAGGCGATTATATCGCGATGAAACTCTGCGGGAACACTTCTCCCGTAATGCATATCACAAACGCCGCCTCGCTCGGCTGTTTTGATATAAAGAACAATGCCTTCACCTATGAAAGCCCATTGCTCCCGCGCGTGACGGCCGAATTTGAAATAATCGGCAAAACGGCGCAGAATATACCCGTAGCTGTCTGCATCGGCGACAATCAGGCGAGCTTCATCGGCTCCGTTCCCGAAAAGGACGGAGTGCTCATAAATATCGGCACGGGCTCGCAGATTTCCTATCTTATCGAAAACCCGGATGATACTCCTGAAGGCGCGGAACTCCGCCCGTTTGACGGCAGATATTATCTGGCCGCGGGCTGTGCTCTCTGCGGCGGCAGGGCATTCTCGGATTTTGAAAAATTCTGCCGTGAAATCGCAAATGCCGCGGGTGCGGAAATTGACAGCTTTTACCCGTTCCTCGATAAGATCCTTGAAAACGCGCCCGATACGGACCTCACCGGCGACTGCCGTTACTGCGGCACGAGGGCAAATCCGTCGCTGACAGGCGGATTTTCAAATCTTACCGAGGGCAATTTCACGCTGAAAGATTTTGCCGCATCGGTCGCAGTCGGAATTATCACCGAACTTCGCGATATGTATTCCGGGCGTGAGAATCCCGTGATTATTGCCTCGGGCAACGGAGTCAGGAAAAATCCCGCCATGGCGAAATATATTGAAAAAATCTTCGGAACGGCTCCCCTGACTGCCCCGTATGACGAGGAGGCCGGCGCCGGCGCCGCAATCACCGCCGCCATCGCCACGGGTGAATATGAGAGAGTGTTTGAGGGATAAAGGATTGATACAAAGACAATAAAGCACTCGCCGAAACGGTGAGTGCTTTCAGCTTTATTCGAAATAAATTATTTAATATCAAACCCCAGTTTAATAATCACCTTAAGCGTTTCCATCGCCGTGTTTCTATCATAATCTTTTTCGCTCTCGGGGAGATCATCATAAGGAACGAGGCAGGGGGTTTCCTTTTTGGCGTCATCACGCACGGGGCCGTAAGTCCAGCCCTCTTTTATTCTGCCTTTTGCCCAAACTTCGTGTGTATTTTCTGCAAGTTTCTCGCAGAGTTCCATTATTTCGGGCGACAATTCGATATCGCTTGTATCAATAGGATCAGGAGTATAGTTCATGATTCAGTTTCCCTTCATAGTATTTAATTATGTTTTTCTGATTCTCGGAGAATTGATCAGAAGGATTATCAAATCTTTTATAGTCGCATTTATCTGCCTTAGCAACAACATCGAGTTTGTCATCTCCACTGAGCGAGTCACTTGAGAAAAACTTGTTGTAGCTCTCAACAATACACGAATGAATTTTAAGACGATGATCCTTTTTGCTGCCGGACTGACCTTTCAGCGTTTTAGTAGATCTATAACCGCGTGAGCGCAGATTGGCATTCCAGCGACGGTGCTCAAGCCAGCCAAGCTGCTTGTCGCAGTTTTCATCTTTGATTATTTCAAAGAATTTCTCAAGTGCTTCCTTGCGGATTATTTCAGGGTGTTTTTCTTCAAAAATATCAATATCGATGCCCTTAAGCCTGAAAGCTGAAAACATGGTATAAGGCAGATGAATCGCTCTTGCTATGCTTGATTCGAAATTGTAATACTTTTTCAGGTTGTCACTGTTATCGCTGTTAAAACTTGTGCTGACAGAAGATCTGATTTTTGAATAAGCATTGTCAAAAGCATCAGCAAGCTCGCGAAATCTTTTGCCCGTTATCATCTTTTCACTGTAAGTCTCTTCTACATTTCCGACCGCAACTGTGAGTATATTAGAGTTCTCTCTGTTTTCTTCATCTTTTTTTGCAGGCTTTGAATTAAGCATCTCACTGATTTCCGGATCATAAACAACATAGAGAATGGTGACCTTCTTTTCCTTTTCTTTGATATCCTTCTCACCGAGTTGCTGCTTATACAGCTCTATCTCGCGAGCTAAAACATTTGCATAATAAATATTGCTTTCGTCTGAGCCCAAAGCAACAAGTATATAATCAGATTCCCGTAATTTATCTTTTTTGCATTCGTTCTTTATGCCCTCTTCCTTTTTGGATTCTATTATGTCCGGATTATCTTTTTTGTTCGGATTATAAGGCTCAAACACTATATCTCTGATATTGCATTTTTCAAGCTTTTTCTTTGAATACCCGAATTTGAAGTATTCCTCATTCTGATCTTTACCAAGTTCTTCTCCTTTGCTGACGCAGTCATCTTCTGCATCGGGATTATAAGACAGAATTGTGTCACCCCTGACCGCAGTTTTGAGTATTTCAGGGTTTACGCCTTCTACCTTTCCCGTAAAAATATCCTCCTCTTCCGAAGCCACCACATTCAGGTGCAGCTTTGTTCCGTAAATCTGACCGACCCAGTAAGCGTTTAGAAACATTTTCAGTCCTATGCTGCCGCCGCCTACTATGGATACCTTTATATCCTTTTTATCGGGATTATCTTTAAGGCTCGCAAACAGCGGATATCTGTGAAGAAGATTCAGCACAAGCTCGTTGTTACAGTCTCTTCTGTAAACAGACGGAATTTCATCTTTTATACCATTTTTATCAAGTATTCCTTCGAGCGCACGATATGCACTTCTTTGAATTGTTACAAGAGAATCATCATCATAATAAATCAATACTCTTGTGCCATTCAGCAATGCTTTGTAATACTCCTTGCTGGCCATCTTGCTGAAAAGCTCAATGTTATTCATCTCTTTCATATCTATGAAATAAAATGTCTTGTTTTTCATTCTTTCGAAATTCAGGTGAATAATATCGTCTTTTAGACAAATAGCTCCGATATTTTTTGCATCCAGCAACAATTCAGATTCTTTTTCACTCTCGATATCTGTATAAACATGGGTAAAAATCATCACTGCATCCGGATTCTCTCTGATTACACTCTTTGCGGCCGCGAGGCTGTGCTCATTCAGTTCACTGAAAACATGTTTCTTTTTGCGGGAGAATCTTGTGCTTGCTACCCAGAATCTGAGACCGGGGAAAAGGCCGGTTAAGAATTGCAGTATTACAACACTGCCCGCAACAGGCGCGGAAAAATTCAAAACCGAGATATAACCACCGAAAAGAACCCTCAGCCAATTTGGAAATGACAAATAATCGTTTGGATGGGTCTTGATCTGTTCATCGTTGCTGACCATTTCATAACCAACATGCAGATACTCTGTATAATCCTCATCCATGCTGAATGTCTGAAACGCATGCAGCAAGCTGTCAAAAAAAGCTTCAAAACCATTCGGCTTCCATTGATCATCATTTTCAATGGAACTTGTTTGTTCTTTGTTGCCGTCATTCTTTCCATAGTTATAAAGCAAATCAGGATTTGCATTTATAGAATAGATACCCATGGTAAACCTTATAACCCAAATAGATATGAGAAGCAGGCCGAGGATGTGGATGGTTTTATGATTCTTATTCTTGGGCTTGCTGAAATAGTCTTCAAGAATCTTAATTACAACAAGCCTGAATGCTGCGAGAAAAATGAAAAAGGAAAGGAGTATGCCTGCTAAATAAAAGTATTTCATGTGTTACCTCCGTCATGACTGATATGCATTTTTCAGCAGCTTTTTAATCTTCTTAGGGTCTTTTTCTTCTATTATAGTTATTCCGAGATCCTTTGCACGTTGTCTGAAGCGTTCGGCAGAGTCTACGAGAGAGGCTGTCACAAGCACCTTCTTTGCATATTTGCCGCCAAGATGATTTGCCACCGTATACAGTTTATACAATTCCTCCTGATTAACAGCTCCGTTTTTGCAGGAAATAAATACAGGAGTTAGGTTCTTCATGGCAACTATATCGATTTCATTGAAACAATCAACTTTTTCGTTTTTTTGGTCCGGTTGGCTTTCTTTGTTCGATTTGCTCTTTTTATCCGGATGGATCTCTCCGTCCCAATCCACATATACGCTGTGCATTACATCATTATATACCTTCTTGCCCTTATCTTCCGCTTCAAGAGCCATGGCATATACAAGCATTTCAAGGGCATTCCCGGATTTAATCAGACACTGGCGCACAATCTCGCTTTTGTAAGTAATCTTTAGCACAGACCTGTCTTTGCTCTCTTCGATTCTGACAAGCCTGTTCTCATTAAGCCGTTTTCTGATAACGGACATTGCGTTTCCTGAAAAACAATCGTTGCCGCCGTTTAATCGCTTGATTTCTTGTATTCCTGAAAATATTTTCAACTTTGACGAATTATCAGACTTGCATTTTTCTGCTTTTTCAACATCACTGACAAAGCAATTCCAGTTAGTAGTATCCGTAGCACAGATTTCCCAGATCCTTTTGATGTCTTCGACATCGCTTTCGGTCAATTTCCAGCGATTGTTATTGTGATGACCAGGTGCTATATCGGCTCCGTAAACACGGATATTTTCATCTACTCTGAGCTGCGGTGCAGGTATGGTCGAAATAACATTACCGTCACCGTCACAGTCATCGACGGCATTTGTCCTTATATTGAACCGATGCATCTGGATAACTTTATCGGGATATTTTGCCTTAACATAACCCGCTATATAACCGGCCGCAACCAGGCAGAGATCGTCACCGCCCGTAAGGTCAATACAGCATTCTTCCTCTTTTTTGATAATCAGCAATAGGGATTTTATCAGACTTTTGAGTTTGTTTTTGCTGATATTAACGGGATAAAACTCTGTATGTATACCTCTCTCTTCAAGAAGGCCCGTATATCTCACACAGCACTTTTGAACTGCCTTCTTGTTACCGCCAAGTATATAAACCCTCTCCGCCTTCGTTGACAGCGACGAACAGACATTTTCGACAGCGTTTTGGTCATAGAATTCAATATAAACCATAGTGGCACCCCTTTTAAAATGATAAAAATATGCACAAATATTCATATTATATTATATTTAATACATCCTCTGCTGTCAAGGGAATAAACCTGATTCGGAATAATAAAAATGCGGTGTCCTGCTCTTCTTGACACTTTTTCTCAGTTGTGATAGAATAAATATGTAAAATTTAACAGCGCCCGCAATCAAGGGAGGAAAGCGCGGTGAAAATCCGCCGCAACATCCATTGCCGTTACAGTCGGAAGGCTCCTCGGGCGCACGCGGATAAGGGAAACGGGCTTCCGGTTCCCCAAAATTTCCGGGAATGGGAAATGACGCCGTCGGCTTTCGCAGTAATGCGAAGGTCTGTTTGAGTTGCGTCTTTTCGGTTTCCGAAAGGGCGTTGTTTTTTATTGCAAAAAAACGGTCCCGCGAAAGCGGTGTCCGTAAAAATAAAGGAGATTCATTATGAAAAAAGCATTATCAATCATTCTCGCTTTAATGATGGTATTGACCGTTGCAGTTCCTGCATTTGCAGAAGACGCGAGAGCAATCATCTACTGCACAATCACAAACAGCAAGGGCGAATTCGTCGTTCCCAACAAGACAGTTATCGTTTCCGATATCGATAATGACGGCGCGCTCACGATAAACGACGCTCTCTACTGCGCTCATGAGCAGTATTATGAAGGCGGCGCCGCAAAAGGCTACAATTCATACACCGGTCAGTGGGGCCTCAGCCTCGGCAAACTCTGGGGCGAAGAAAACGACGGCAGCCTCGGTTATTATCTGAATAACAAGATGAGCAACGGCCTTGCAGACCCCGTCGCCGAGGGTGATTTCCTCTATGCCTGGGCATATCAGGATGCAAAAGGCTGGAGCGACACTTACTCATACTTTGACAAAAACAATGTCAAGGCAAAATCCTATGAAACAGTTGAAATCACATATACTTACTCAAACGGATATGACGATAACTGGCAGCCCGTTTTCGTTCCCTGCGAGGGCGCTGAAATCACGGTTGACGGCGTTGAAACCGGCATTCTCACCGACAAGGACGGCAAGGCGAGCGTAATCATTCCCATTTCGGGCGAGCATATAATCAGCGCAAACGCTCCGAAGGCGGCAGAAGGCGAAACTCAGATTATCCTTACTCCTCCGATCTGCAAGGTTACGGTTCAGTTTGATATCCTCGGCCTGCTCAATAAAATAATTGATTCGGTTAAAGCTTTCTTCACAGATCTGCTTGAAAAAGCTCTCGGCCTTATCAACCCCGCACCGCTCCCCTAATTGTAAATCTGTTTTGTTTCTGTAATTCATGAAAAAAACCGGATGTGCGGCTCTTGCCGCAATCATAATTATCTCAATAGTTTTTACGGCTTTGCCCGGGGTGTTTTCACTCCGGGCCGATGCCGTTTCCGCATCCGGTATACAGAATGAAATCGATTCTATCATTGAGAGCGAGGTAAAAAGAGCGGGAGCAAAAGATATTCAGGCGATGCTCGATAATAAATACGCCTCCGCTCCCGCCGCATATTATTGGAATACTTTCGCAATTATTCAGTATAAGGGAAAAGAATGTAATTATTCGGAATATGCGAAAGCGCTGAAAACATTCAATCCTCCGTCCGATACCACAAAAAAATTCATCGCCCTGCTTTTTGCGGCAATGAATACAAACGAAGCATATGTCAATCAGATTCTTAAAAGCGGCTCCGAAAATATTATGGAGCATATCTACGCCCTTCACCTGATTGCAAACTGTCATAAAACACCCGACGCTTATGCAAAAAAGACTGTTTCCGCCCTGCTCGGCAAACAGCTTGAAGACGGCGGCTGGGCGCTGAGCGGAAACAAAGGAACGGTCGATGTTACCGCGATGACAATCCAGGCGCTGGCGCATTTCAGGAATAACGCCGATGTTAAAAAAGCGATTGACAGAGGCTTGTCTGCTCTTTCGGATATGCAGCAGAGTGACGGCGGATTCGCCGACAGCGGCAAAAAAAATCCCGAGAGCGCGGCGCAGGTAATAGTTGCGCTGACTGCGCTCGGCATAAATCCGCTGACCGATTCGAGATTTATCAAGGACGGCAAAAGCCCGGTCGACGCGATGCTCGCTTACAAACTCAGCGACGGCGGATTCACTCACGATGACGGAAAATACAATTCCATGGCGACCGTCCAGGCACTCTATTCGCTTATTTCGATTTACCGCATGCAGAAGGGCACGGGCGCTCTCTATGATATTGACACAAACATAAAGTTGCCGAAGGATTCCGGCGGTCAGGTGTATGTGACAACAACGACCACAACAATGCCGACCACAAGGCAGGACAACAACTCCGTTAAAACAGGCGAAGGAACATTTGTTCTAAATACACATACTAAGAAATTTCACAGTCCCGATTGTGCTGAAGTTAAGAAAATAGAAGATCAAAATAAAAAGGTTGTAAAAAGCAGTCGCGAGGAATTGATAGCTCAAGATTATAAACCGTGTAAAGTATGCAATGCAACAGCAACCACTGCGCCCACAGCTCAGACCGCAACGCAGACGACCGCCGTATATTCCTCTTACAGCAGGCGGACAACAACAAAACCCGATAAATCATCGAGCACAAAGAACACGGAAAAAACAACAGTTGCAGTATCTTCAACTGCAGAACGGAAAACAACGGCAAAGCCGGAAAAACCCGGCACAACCGCACCCTCAAAGCAGGAAAGAACCAAGCCTTCCATGAAAGAGGAAGAAATCACTTCGGTTACTTATTCGGAGTCTTTTATTGAGGAAGAAGAGACAACATATATTCCCGACATTCCGGAATCCGAAACCAAAACTGAAATAGAAGAAACCGTTGAGAGAGAAAATAAAACATCAGCTCACGATGATGAGAACGAAAAGGATTCGCTTCCGAAAATCAAGATTTATCTGATTTCGGGAGTATGGGCGCTTGCACTCGCGGGCGCGTCGATTCTGATTATCAGAAAGAATAAAAAAGCGGTCAACTATATAATCATATTTGCCGTTGCCGCCGCGGGCACGGCTGGCATATTCTTCGGTGATATAAAAACTCCTGAGGAATACTATAAAACTCCCGAAGCGAGCGCTTCCGAGACCGTCACGGTCACGATGAGCATCACCTGCGAAACAGTTGCAGGCGAAGGAGAAGAGAGCATCACGCCCTCCGACGGAATCATCCTGCCAGAGACGGAATTCACGCTCGATGATGGTTCAACAGTCTATGACTGCCTCATTTACGCAGCAAAAAAGTATAGAATTCAGATAGAAGACAATACGCAGACTCTCTCCGACCATTCACGCGCCTATATTGCCGGCATCAATTATCTTTATGAATTTGACTACGGCAATCTCTCGGGCTGGATGTATTCGGTAAACGGCGAATTTGCCGACAGAGGCTGCGGTGAATATACATTGAACGACGGCGACTGCATAAAATGGCAATATACACGCAATATCGGAGATGACCTCAAATGATTGATTTTGCTTCATTCAATCCCGCCGCCGTATTCGGATACTTCATAGTAACGGCTGTTATCGCGATGTTCAACCTCAACCCGGTAACCGCCGTTATTTCGCTTATCGGCTCGCTTTCGCTGTTGCTGATTCGCGGAAAAGGCGGAAAATACGGTGTGCATATTCCCGCGCTGCTTACGGCGGCGGGATGCTGCATTGTCAATCCGCTTTTCAGCCATAACGGAAAAACAGTTCTGCTCGTTATCAATAACAATCCCGTAACCTATGAAGCCTTTATTTTCGGGCTTGTTACGGGCATTACGGCAGCATCGGTCATTTACTGGTATTCGTCATTTGCGGATATTATGACATCGGATAAAATTATATATACAATCGGCAAGGCCTCGCCTAAGGCCGCGCTGATTCTGACAATGGCTCTGCGGTTCATACCTCTTTTCGCAAGACAGGCGAAGGAAATCAACGCCTCGCAAAAGGCGATGGGACTGTATAAAGGCGAAACGATAATATCGAGAATTAAAGGTGTTTCGCGTGTTTTCTCGGCTATGATTACCTACGCGACCGAAAATATCATCATCACAGCCGACAGCATGGCGGCAAGAGGATATACGGGCAGAAGGCGCCGGCCGTATGCGCTGTTTTCTTTCAAAAAACGCGATGCAGTATTTACAATTGTTTTTCTTCTGCTCGCAGGAATATCAATATTTTCAACGGCAATCGGCGCATTTGATTTCTGGTTCTATCCCGAAATCACGGCTATACGCACCGACGCGGCGGCAATCGCCGGCTATACCGCATTTGCCTTTCTCTGCATGATGCCGACATTTATCGAAGGAGGTGACCGGCTCAGATGGCGTTATTTGAAATCAACAATCTCAGTTTCTCATATCCCGCAGGCGGGCGGATTCTCGACGGAGTCAACCTGAAAATCGAGCGCGGTGACTTCCTTATTCTCTGCGGCCCCACAGGCAGCGGAAAGACAACTCTTCTGCGCCTTGTGAAGCCCGAGCTCTCGCCTAAGGGCGAGAGGGGCGGAGAAATTCTTTATGACGGAATAAATATCGATTCGCTGACGCCATCCGAAAGCGTTAAAATCGGCTTTGTCTGCCAGTCAACCGAGCATCAGACAGTGACCGATAAGGTCTGGCACGAAATAGTCTTCGGAATGGAGAATCTGAAATTCACGCAATCCGAAATGAGCCGCAGAATCGCGGAGATTTCGGGATATTTCGGCATTGATTCGCTCTTTGATAAGAACATATCCGAGCTGTCGGGCGGTCAGAAGCAGACGGTCGCGCTCGCCTCGGTGCTCGCAATGAATCCCGATGTAATCATTTTTGATGAACCAACCTCCCAGCTCGATCCGGTCGCTGCGGGAGAATTTCTCTCCTCGCTCAAAAAACTCAATGACGAGCAGGGAATCACGATAATTATCACGGAGCATCGCCTTGAAAACGTGATGCCCCTCGGCAATAAGATTGCGGTCCTTGAAAACGGAAAAATCGGGATTTGCGGGGAAACGCGCGATGTTGTAAAGAAAATCGGGCGCGACGATTTCCTATTTGATTCACTGCCCGGAAGCGCAAAGCTTTTCAACATTCTCTGCGGCGAAGGTCAATGCCCTCTGACAGTGCGCGAGGGTCGCGAATTCCTTGAAAAATCTGGATTTTCGGATTCTCTCGGCAAAGCGGACCGCATTTCAATTCCCGAGAAAGAAGATAGAATAAAAGACCCCGCTCTGGAAATACGGGATGTCTGTTTCCGATATTCAAAAGATGAGCCGGATGTGCTTTTCAACACCTCGCTGACCGCCGCAAAGGGCGAAATCCTCTGCGTTCTCGGCGCAAACGGCTCGGGCAAATCGACCCTGCTATATGCAATTTCTGGGCTTGTGCGCCCCTATGCAGGCAAAATCGAGATATTCGGCAAAAATATAAAGAAATACAGCGGTCAGTCGCTATATGACAACTGCGTTGCCCTGCTCCCGCAGAATGCCCAGTCCGTATTTGTCAAAAGCACTCTGAAGGAAGAGCTCGCGGAGGTCGGGGCCGGTTTTGATATAATTCCCTATGATTTAAGCTACGCGGCGGATATTCATCCATACGACCTGAGCGGCGGCGAAATGCAGCTCGCGGCGCTCGCGAAAGTGCTCGCATCAAAGCCGCGCCTGCTTCTGCTCGACGAGCCGACAAAAGGGCTCGATTCAAATGCGAAGAGAACAGTCTGTGAAGTGCTGAAAGCCCTTAAAAATCAGGGGATTACGATTATCGCAGTTACTCACGATGTGGAATTTGCCGCTCTGTGCGCCGACCGCGCCGCGATGTTTTTCAGAGGGGCGGTCACAGCAGTTGACGAGCCGCACAGAATCAACCAAAAACTACGAAATCAACGAAGAGAATCAGAAAATCATCGCGTC
>CAMUZD010000004.1 GCA_947165115.1 uncultured Clostridia bacterium | reverse complement strand
CCCTCGTGGTTGTGCAAAAGAGGCTCATCCTCATAGGGGGCGCCCGAGCTGCTTATTCCTTCAACCAGACTGCGCTCGACGCCGTCTGAAATGATGAATTCAGGAGCGTAGACTGTGCGCCCGGCAAGGTATTCCGCATCTTCGAGGTAGCAATAGAACGGCGTTCTGAGCTTTTCATCAAAAGTCTTTGAAAGCCATCTTTCAAACAGACCGAGCTGCCTGAAAATCTGGTCCATAGCAGACGGTTTATCTGACGAAAGGCCCTTGGCATAACATTTTGCGCAGGCGACCTGGCCTGAATTGTGATAGAAATGATAGCTTTTCTCGCCGCCTGCAATCGAAGGAGGAATCTTTTCATGGCAGAAATCGCAACGCATATCATAAATCTTATTGAGATCAAGATTATTGAATTTGTTTCGCGAAGTCCTGATGGAGTTTTCGAGATAACCTGTAATACCTGCAGTTGTCTTTTCGTTTATTACATAGAGCAGAGTTTTGCGGAGCAGATGCAGGTCATCCCGAGCTGCTTCGCCGAACACCGCAATACTCTCCTCGCGCTTTACCATTTCGGAATAGTAGAGATAATCCTCAATGACTTTGAGCATATATCTGAACTCTTCATCCTGCCAGAAGACATTGACGAGGCCGGTTTCGATTACGGAATCCTCCATAATATAGATGCGCAGCTCGTTTTCTTCCTCAGGCTTCACATTTCCTTCGATATCCATACGGCTTACAAAGTCAGCAGGACCGATATCCTCGGGACGAAGCTCCGGATCTATACCCCACCCCGAGCTGAAAACCATGATGCGGTCATAGCATTTGGGGAAGAATGTCGGCATTATCTCATGGAAAAGCAAGGCGAGCAGATGAGAGAGTCTGCCTCTGTTTTCGGCATTTACAAAGGACGAACCGACAGTGATGCCGAAAACGTTTGCGCCTGTATAATGAATATCACAGAAATCGTCTGTTTCGGTATAGACAAACGAATCTTTCTCATTTGCCAGAGTATAAGTATTATTGAAGGTAATACGCCCGAGGACGCTGACATCGGCGTCACAGACCAGATGATTGAATTCGAGATACGTACCTGTTTCAGGCTGATATGTTTTGCCGTAGTTCTCATAAGACCTGGCAGTCAGTCTGCAGGTGCGGATGGTTCTTCCGGTCATAATCGGATCTCTGTTGTTGCTGTCAACAAGCTCAACCTGATCTCCGTTTATTGAATTGACCGAGTATTTGACGCCGTCAAGCACGATTTTCTGATTGTCGACAAGATACTTATACATTCTGTATGGTCTGGCAATCACTTTATCGCGGATTCTGAAATAAATCTTTTTGATGAATTCGCTTCTTTCTATTATCTGTATATAAGTGGATTCATCAATAAAGTATCTCTCGGTATCTTCGCTGTCAAATCTGACTTCCGGGAGAATTGTTTCGCCGTATGCTACAGAGCATATTTCAGCCAACATCTTTTCAGGGCTTTCATATGCGAGCTTCATGCTCTCGGAATATTTAAGAATCTGCGCTGCGGTGCATCCGACCACATAGGCGTTGACTGCTGCCTCAAGAGCAATTGAGCGCTCCGTTTTGAGGAGTCCGGAAGAAAAGGTGGTAAGAACTCCGGGCTCACATGAGAAATACTTCAGATAGTATGCAAGATAGTTTCTCAGCAGATAAGGCCGGGAAATTATATTGATATATTCGGCTTGTTTTCCTATTCCCCGCATTGAAAGATACGCGTGAGGAATATTATTATAGGTATCGGATACGGTGCAGAACACACTGTTGCCGCCGACCACATCGGAATAACCGACATGAAAATCCAGCCTGCTGACATTCTCATCATCATGATAATTCATGATATTTTCATTATAGGCGTCATATTCATCCGCAATAACCATTGCGTCATTTTTTATATATGAAAGCGCCACATAGAGAACTGCCATATGGGAGCCGAAATTACGCGCGGCATCAGTGATTTCGCGGGCCTGCAGGTTGCGCATCATTTCGTCATCCCAGACAGTGCTGTAGCTCGCGGCAGAAGGCTGCCTCGGCACTGTAACCTGATAAATATCCCTGGTAGAGAAGAAATTATCGAGAGTCTGTTCCAAATCGAAAAAGCCGTCTGCCATATAGAGGGAGCATATTTCATCCCTGCTGTCAAGCACCGAGTGAACTATCTTTGCAAACAGCGGTTCCTCCTGAACACAATCATTGAAATTATAATAAACAATCATGCCGAGAGACTCGGCGGTCTCCCTTATAAGTCCGGTATATCTCGGGTCGCAGACATCTTCAGGTCTCACAACGATTATATCGGGAGATTTGAAGTATTCTTCTTCATCCTCCGCATCGTCATCCTCTGCATCTGCAATATACCGCATGTGGCTGTCATTCTTCTCAGCGGCAATTCTGTCCAGCTCTTCTTTCCAATCTGAAATCGTCATAAACAGAGGAACAGGCTCAAAGCCGAAATAGGATTCAAAAGCTCCGGTAAGAGTCTTGATCGTCTCTTCCTCGCGTTCATTTGTATGAACTATCAGAACAACCTTCTCGGTTTTTGCTATTTTTTGCTTGATTATTGCCACCAGATAAGGCTCAAACTCAGCGAAGGAAGGGGCGTTGAGCATAACATTATGCCCCTCGTCAAGAAGCATATGAGCCGCACAAAACAGCTTATTTATTTTCAGACCGTTTGAAAGGATAAAATCTTCAAGCTCCCTGTTGGTCTGTTCCGGAGTATATGCATAGCTCTTTTTATCTGCAAAAGAATATTTTTTAATAGTTGTGTTAGATTCTTTTATCTGATAATGCTGCTTCTGAGAACGCGAAATGCGATCAAATTCAGTAGCATTATTAAAATAAAACAAGTATTCATAATCATCAACAAAGGAGTGCTTCAGCGCTTCTTCATCAAGAACAGATTCACTCCCGATCTGATTATAGTATTTTTCAAGAGTTCTGGAGAAAACCGATTCTCCGGAAAAGTATATGATTAATTCAAGAAGCAGAGACAGCAACGGCCCTGCCGTAACAGGCACCGATAAGACTCCGACGCCGTCTTTGAGAAAAGCGGACTGAACTATAAAAAACAAATAAAGCGCTGCCGCTCCGATTATCAGCAGTATGCGAACATAATCGAATGTTGTTTTCAGTTCAAAAAACGGGCTGTTTCCGTTGCGCTGATAAAACATCTGAGTTATTCGGCCTGTAAACCCTCCGCTATACTGCGGAGGAACAATATATCTGACACCCGCATTCCTGCGCCTGACCACGACTTTGGCAAGAATCAAAATGAGGGAATAACCCCCTATAATTGCCTGCGGCAGCCAGGATGGAGTCAAACCGAGAAATCCCAGAATCAGAACAACGGCAAGCGAAACGACAGAAAGAACAGCCGCCGTCAGGATAGCCTCTAAATTCTGATATCTGTATCTTTTTTTTGGTGAACAGATGATCTGCAGGGCAAATACTACGCTCAACAACAATACATACAGCATATTATTTCCCCCTCATCACGTCAACAGAAAGCGAATGAATCCAAGGATTGCCGGTTGTATTCCAAAATGCATAAGACAGACTGCCTGTACACTCAGGAGGTGTAATCCTTTTTTGCAGAAACAATCCGCATTCCTCTTTTGACTTAATATCCCGCGTTCCTTCAGAAGGAGCGGTCTGATTATAATCAGCAGACATAGAATCCGTATATCCTGCCAGCTTATCAATCTCTTTCATCTCGCTGACTCTCTGATTAATCAGTTTTTCAAGCCTTCGTCTGTTCGAATTCAACCTCGCTATTCTTTTCAAACGAAAATGCTCATTATAGAAGACTGTAATAAAAGCATTCAGATAACTGCGGATTTCTTCCGTAAAACTATCCGCTTTATCTCTGAATCCGGCAGTCTGATCATGAGTTTCTTTGACTATGCTGTCAGTTTTACTGCGCCTTGACGAAGCAAATATAAGCGATATAATCAAGGATAGCGCAAAGAGAAATACGGGGATAAACACCAGCAACGAATACAGTTTGATATCCACCTTTTCCCAGCCACCGGTGAAGCCCTGTTCAACAAATACAGCACAAATAATCAGAAGATAAGCAAGTATCGCAATGCCGGCAGAGCATCTGACAAGCTGAAGATCCGGCTTTGGAAGCCGTTTAATACAGTCCATCCCTTTTACAGCCAGATGAACTGATTTTCGTTCCTTGAAAAAGTTGCCTGCTCTTTTCAGTAAAGCCCTGTCACCCGGAGCGGCACCAGAATATGGCTCATCTTTGAGCTCAAGTGTATACGGTTTCTCCCCTTTTTCCGGATCGAGCGAATCAATACACGCCATGTATTAGCGTATAGCCTTTACATCCTGAGAAATCATTTTTGTAAGGGCAGCGTCTCCTGCAGAAAGATTTTCCTGAGTCGCAATTTCGTAATCCTCGCGAGTTTTCGGATCTTTAATTGTTGGCTCTTCCAAATCCAGAGCTTTCGCAAAATATTTCTCTTCTGCTATTTTGGGAGCTTCCTGTTTGATTTTTTCAAGAGCGGCATCAATATTTTTTATTTTTTCTTTAAATGCCGAAATCTCTTCATTTTTTATAAACAACTGTTTCTTAAATGCAACAAAAATCGACTCGCAATCCGGGTTAACCTTCAGTTCCGCACGATATGATTTACCTGCATTATTTGAGTATGAACCCCTGTCGCCTGATAATAATGTAAAAAGAACAGCAAGCAGAGAAATCATTTTTTCAAAATGTAAACGGGAGAGATTTTTCTCTCTGATGCCGTCTGCCTTCTTTGAAGATACATTTATCCTTATCAAAGAGTGCTTATCTGTATCAGGATTCTGCTTGTTCTGCTCTTCCTGGCAGTAAAGTATTACGGTCGCGATTGACTTTTCACTCATCTTATCCAGATCATCAAGCGCAAGCAGGTTTTCTTCTCTGCAATCCCATGAATCCGTAATATAAAAACACGATGAGACATCGCTGACAAGCCCGTCTGACCGCAAGCGGTCAGACAGGTCTTCGGCAGATATTATACGCAGATCACGCGGCTCGAATCCGAATGATTTCCCGTCAAGCAGAGAAACCAGTTTCAGTATTTCTTCGATTTCGGTGCTGTCTGCAATAATAAGTATGGGGTTGGTATCAGTCATCGTAAGAAATCCTTGTTCTGTTTAACAGATTATCAATTTCCTTGAGGGCGTTTTCTTTGCTGAAAATGCCGCCCTTTGCAAACGGCCTGTTTGTTGAAGAGGCTTTATTATGAGAATCTCCAAACAGAATACTATGTAGCTCATCAACAGCCGAATTATTATCAGGAGATTCATCGGCTTTGACATTATCCGAACCTGAAGCATCATCAGAATCATTTAACATATCATCACAAACAGCACATTCATAGAGGTATTTAATTATCTTTTCGTACTTGCTCTTGGCTGTCTGATGGCTATCTTTTGATGTGTGATTGAGAACCTGATCAAAAATACCTTGAAGCAAAATATCAAACATAAACTGTGTTGTTTCTTTTGCATAACCTTCTTCGGAATGAGGTTCTCTTATGCTTCCTTGATAATAACCATTCAGAACATCGAGAATGCAATTGTACTCAAGAACGCCTGCAACTTCTTCGGCATTATCAGCTCCATCAATAAAAGAGAATCCGCTATTGAGTTTGTCTCTTTCAAGTATGTCCTCGGCATATTCTATTATGGCAGCTCTAATATCCCTGTTTGTGGTAAGTTCTCTGAAAATACTATAAAGAATACCGTTCAGTCGTTCAACACGTTCCTCGTGGCTAAGATCATTAATGCCGGATATTTTTGCCTGTTCTGATGGGGTTGCATAGTATTTTTCAATAATTCCATTTGCCGATTCAGATATTCTTGAAAACGCCGGTGTATCCTTCTTACCATATCTGACCGCACAGTTGTCATCTATAACAATAACATCAAATATAAAACCATACACAAAAGCTCTGGCGGCGTGTTTCCAAACAGAGAGAGTGTGCTTCTCCGTGATATCTGCAAGGCGGTCTCCAACATGCCAACTCCTGTCAAGATGAGGAGTGATCTTGCTGGGGTCATTTACCATTTTGCTGATATAATTGCGGTATGCGTTGTAATAATCTCTTCCTTCCTTTGGATCATCCTCGTCACTGTCGGGAGCAAGCAAACCAACAAATGCCGAAGGCTCCAAGCCCGAATAAACGGTTACCATAACAATATCATCAACCGATACATCGCCGGTATGCATATTGATGGGTGTGCCGAGTATCCTGTTAGTGGGAACTCCGTCCATAAATTTTTTGCGGTCGCGAGTTGTTCCCATTTCTTCGGATTCTTCGCTGGTATCCAAAGTTTCCGGAAGCAGCACCTCGTTTAGAATCATATATCGGTTAGTGAAGTTTGAGTTTCCCGATTGCTTCACCAAGCCGCAACGAGGAGTCGATTTGCCGATGGCAAGCGAGAGTTTCTCGTTAAGAGTCTCGGCCTCGTCAATTGCTTTAATCCCAAGACGGTTTGCTTCTTTATAGAATTCATCATCATTAACATTATCGCAAACAAACTGTTTTACTGAGATATGTGGTGTGTTGTGTGTAGCAACTGCCCAACAATTATGGACTCTGACATCCTGGCAAACAGCCTCAACAGCATTAGCAGGAAAGATATTGTAAAATTTACTGGTAATCCTGTTCTTGAAGTTGCTTTGAAGTCTTGAAATCAATTCTTTTTTGTAATCTGTACGAATAGTGATTTTTTCATCACCCTTGATTATCGAAGCCGTCAAATCATTACTATCCGCATGCTTATAGTAACTCCTGTAAATTATTTTGCTAAGCACCTTGGACATATCTGCGTCAATAATATCCTCTTCGCCTTCCTCGCCTTCATGAGTCTGCTTTTCAAGAAGCTTCCAACAATTACGCGCGAGTAACGGACTTCCGGCAACTACCATATCAGGTCGCTTGTCCATTTCTGTAAGTTCGTCAAGACATTGCTTTGACGCATCAGCAAAGAACGATTTAACTTTAACAACATCATCAAATAAATCTTTTGCCTCCTTAATAAACATCTTGATTTCCGGAAGCATATTCTGTGCCAGACTCACTAAAATGACCTGCTCAGCATCGTGTTCGATACTATCGCTTAAAGCACCAATCTCCTCATTTCGTTTATGAATATTATGCGATTTGAGCATGTTTTTCCAGGTCTCTTCCGATATACTGGAAGGATCAGATATTTCTCTGACATTCTTGCATACTACATCTAAAAGATTAAATAAATCATAAAGGAAACAACGCAAAGCAATTGGGTGAAAACCTTTACGTGTTATATAGCTATAAATCGAGTAATCGTTACTGTTTTCCTCTGTAAAAAATTTGTCCTTTGAAGCGGCAGCGGGACGCATAACCTCTCTGGCAAAAGCCGCAATTTTATCATCCAGTGAGATAAAATAGTTGTAAAATGCAACAAACGCTCCTTTTGTTCCGCTTGATCCTTCTTTAAGGCTGAAGTCTGAGGATGTAGGAAGTGCTAAACGTAAATCGTCAATTTCAGTATTATTTACGAAAAACTTTTCATAGAACTTTTTAAATATTTCAAAATAGAATTGCTCCGTTACGGCAAAAATATAACTGCTTCTTTCACCTGACAAATCATCTGTGACTAAATTGTTTAAAAACTGCTTGAATCTAAAGTACAGCTCTGAACTATCATTCGAGTAATCGGAATTGAGTTGTAAACATATCTCTTTAAAAAACCGTCCGTTTGAACCGTTTGCATCTTTTGCATCGTTTACCGCGTTGATATAATACTTAAACTTTTGTTCTTTTTCAGGCTTTTCTCGGCCTTCTTCTCTGGCCTTAGTAAGTTCCTGCTTAAAACCTTCAGTCATCTTTACATCCGGATAAAGCCAGGTTTCTGAAAGCGATGTCTGTATCCACTCAGCCACAGAATAACGATGATAAATACTACGCGGATAATGAAGGGCTGCTCTGCCTATTGCGCCGAAAATTGAACTTCCGTTTGTGGAATACACCCGAGCAAGAGTATTATCAAGCGCACTGGCGATTTTACCGTGACCTACCCCATATAAATATTCGTAAAGAGAATCAACCACAAGAGGAATATGGACCTCTTCAATGTTTCCTACAATTGCTTCGCCTTCACCTGATTTATTATCAAACAGATACACTCTGCCATAAGGAGCACAACGATTTTCGCTTTTATCCACTTCATCCGGACGGAAAAACTCAAATCTCTTTAACCTACCGGTATTCAGAGAGATAAGCTCGCGAAGCACCGCATAAGCGTTGACCTTTGCGTTATTAAAGTTTTCGGATGAAAGTGTATCGGCAAAAGTATTGGGCATTATACAAGCACATTCGAATTCCAGATCATCGGATGAATATGAATTTTTGATAGCTTCCTCAAGATAAATCGGGACCTGAAGAATTGTACCTGCTCCGGTTCCGCCTGCAAGTGAGCAAACCACCATAACAAGCAGTCCGCTTCCCGGAAGCTTGCCGTCTGCGCGCTTTACATTTGCCGCAATTTCGACAATACGGTTCTCAAGATTTCCGATTGTTTTTGTGGCGTGTAAAGCAATTCTGGAAACCATTCTGATTTGCTTTGCGCCTTGACTGGTATTTCGCTCTCTGACAAGATCAAGCTGATCTCCTTTTATCATCCAGGATTTAATATCGGGATGAGAGCTCATATAACTGCCGATGGTTATATTTTCGCCAATACGTATTCTGTTTTGAATCGGGATATTTTTGAGAGCTCCGATTTCGTTTGTATCGGTATCAATTGAAATGGCCTGTGTGTAGTTTTTGTATTCCTCAGGAACTTTTTCCATCAGCAAATCCACTGTGCGGCTGCCGATTCCCCCGAGTCCTACCAATAGAATTTGTCTGGGTCTGTAATTATCCATATTTATCCTCCTATTTCTTTCTTGCCTTACTTAATTATTCTGTTGTTGCGCTCTATTTTGCTGTGCTTTCTTTTTTGTGCTGCGCTTGACGAACCAAACTTCATTGCCCTTGTAAGAAGTGCCATCTTTTCCTACCAGTAACCCATCTTCACAAATAGGTAAATATTTTTTAATGATTCTGGTTCCGTCGCTGTTCAGAGTAATATCCTCTGCATACCCATTAGGTGCTCCGTTAACAAGAAGATTATTGTTTGCATTGATTCTTCTGCAAGTGTAACATTTAGCAACGCCATTGGGAAATTCTTTTACATTATATACTTTGGCTTTTTTACATCTGAATCCGCTCGCTTCAATAACAACTCCCGGAAAAGCATTTGGAAATGCTCTGCCAAGTCTTATTTTAAACGGAAGAAGGTTAAATGGAAGCGCCGACCAAAAATCAATTACTCCGGGTTTCAGAATTGAAGCGTGGTTTTCTGACGAGTTGGTTCTCACCGGCGTTCTTAAGGTCGAATACAGCCAAAGCTGTAAATCAATCGGAAATGATCCTTTTTTAAACTTAATGATATATGCTATTATACACCAAACAGCAAAGAGAATAAGTGCTGTTAAAATAACAACAGGCAGCAAGCTTCTCTTACCGGTAAGTATCAGATGCAGAGTTTCGCTTGTGGCTTCTCCGGTTGGAAGTGTAACGGTAACTTCAACATCCTGGTCTTCGGGAGTGAAATAGTTTATCAAGCCACCTTTAGGATGTATAATGAATTGGGAATTTTCGGTGTCTCTCTCAATTGAAAACCGCGACTTGAATGCATCATTTGCGTTAATTTTGATATCCGTATTTTTGAAAGTTTCCGGATCAATCACGGTGCCATTCACTTTAGGCACAGCCGTCACGCCGGGCGCATCTGCGGTTTCTTTGATATCCGATTTGAATACTCCTCCTTCAGACAGGGAAAGAGTCAATATGCGTAATTCATCAAGGTTTTCATATGTATCGCTGAGCGATAATTCGTAACCATCTTCAAATTTCGCATTTAAAACAACATCAAGCGTTTTGTCTTCTATTGTGAAATCGATATCGTTATCGGAATATGTGTTTCCGTTAATTATGGCAGAATATCTGATTCCTTCAACCAGGCTGTCGTCGATAGGCTCTTTGGTGGAAGCGTCACAAAGTGAAAAAGCAATGCGCACATGCTCGTTGACACGGAGTGTCTCCGGTTCACATTCGCCTCCGTCTCCATTATAAAAGCGCGCCGAAAGTCCTATATCGGGTTCAATAAGAATCAAGGTATTCTTTGGACTGACTGCCGCTGAAAACTCAAAAGTAACCTTTCCGGCAGGAATGCTTTTTCCTTCGGATTGTGTAACAAAGCACACTGTAGATTCTGAAAGAGACTTTGTCGGCTCGGGGTGTGAAATCTTATAATTCTCCGTCAGATTCAGGTTAACTTTACAATCGGCTTTTTTGATTGAAGTAACTGCATTTTGAGTCAAAACAATTATGTTTTTGGCCGGCAATCCGGAATCAAAGGTTACACTTCTGTTATCTGAGGAAAAACTCTTCTTCTTGATTTCTATGCGTTCAGAAACAGCTATTGCTGCCTCGTTCATTGCAGAAATAGGATCAGGCTTGGTAATTAAATAGACGTTTTTCATGGATCCGAGATCGTATCCCCTGAATTCAAGAGCCATTTCCTTAATCCCAACACACATAAGTTGCGGCAATTCACCGTTTCTGAGCTTTTCCGATGCGAAATCCATCAGGAATTTTTCCGCATCCGGCATTTCTATATCAGTAAAGTCGCCGTCAGTGATTATTACCAGCCAATATTCTCCTTCATCGTTAAGCGATACCTTCTTTTTAAGATCGTCAGCCGCTTTTGTAACTACGGCAAACGGCGTATAGCCTTTTGCTTCTGCATAGTTTATTTTGATGTTTTCAAGCAAAGCATCGCTTTTGTTTAAAAGATCTACAGCTCCATCAATTTTTGTTTCGTGATTAAGAAAATACAGATCGATTGTATCGTTTTTATCTGTCATGGCTATCAAAGTCTGCAAGGCATAGTTGGCATCCGCATTTTTGGGGCCTTTCATGCTTGAAGAATCATCCAACACCAGATAAATGTGCTTTTGGGGTCTGTGAAAAACTGACGCTCCGAAAGCAGGACTTGCAATAAGCAAAAATACAGCTAATACGCAAGTGATACCAGCTGTATATTTCAAAAACCTCTTTATATATTTAGTACAGTTCATTTATCACCCTCCTTATATTATCGATTTTAATAAATATATTTTAAAAAGTCAATATATTATTATAAAAATAGCCAAACATTTATGTGCTGCAGTCACAAGCTCTCTCGAGTAGGTATCAAAGCTAATTTTTAACGAATAAATCCAAGAAAAGTTCTTTTTTGATTGATTTTACCGCTTTGTTATGTTATACTACCGCAGAAGTGAATATTAATTAAACAGGATACCAAAAGTCGAAGTTCAGCTTCGAAATCCACTTATAGAACACGCATGCTCCAAGTGTGCATGGCGGGGCCGTGTTTCCGGGGAAAGCTCAGCGGCCATCCGCCAATAATCACAAAAAGCAGACAGCAAAAAAATATAAATACAACCGGGGTGTAAGAACCCGAAGCGACGCTTCGGAACCTTGTTACTCGCTGCGCTCGTAATATGCGTGCGCCACACCCCTCAATTTAATAATTTCGGGGTGTAGCGCAGGTGGTAGCGCGCGTGGTTTGGGACCACGAGGCCCAGAGTTCGAATCTCTGCACTCCGACCAATTCAGAACGGTTATTCTGATAGAATAGCCGTTCTTCTTTTTAAGTCCGAAAGCCCTTGAAATACAAGGGATTTACAAAAAGCAAAAGCCACTCGGGAGTAAAAAATCCCTCGGGTGGCTCCTTTTTTAGTGTGTTTTTTTGCTTCGAGTTTCTAAAGCTATCGTTGGACTTATATCCCAGATTGAACACCAAAAAGCAGAGATGATAAAGGAAGTCTTTATTAATAAAGTAACATATTTTACCAAGAAAAAAACAATCAGTTGCCGTCCACACATGTAAAAACAACTGAAACTGTATTTATCAGATCAGCAAAGTTCTTATATACCAAGGCTTCACAGCTGAATACAATCCCTTATGCTGAAATGAAACTCTTTGACCTCAAATGCACCCCCCTCAATATTTTCTGTCAAAATATATGGGCCAACACACTCAATTCCCTTATATATCAAGGCTTTCTGAGATTTATAAGGGATCATTTATTTTTCTAAAAACGACTAAAAACCGCAAAGTTTTACCATTTTTATGCAGTTGAACGGATATTTTTTCTGAAATCCGTGTAAAAAGCAAAAGAATCGCCCCTGCCGTGACCTTTCATTTGGTCTGCGACAGAGGCGGTTTTTGTCTGTAAACACATTTTAATCTGTTAGTCAATCTTTCCAGTGCCATCACAAAGATAGCATTTAACTTCTGCTGAACCATTACATTTTTCGCATTTAACTTCTCCTGAACCATTACATGCTGGACACTCTTTGTCTCCCGTGCCACTTCCTTTACAATCCGGACAGGTTTCACTTTTATATCCCGTACCATCGCATACAGAGCATTCATTCCAGTATTTATTTGGATCTTTAGGATTTTTTTCAATATTACCGCTGACTATATCCCTTAAAGCGGCATTAGAATTGTATATGTACCCAGGTCGCTTACTGTCTTCACATGCTCCGCATCTTTCATCGGATAAAACTTCTCCGCTTCCAGAACATGTTTCACATATATACTTGTTACCATTGCATTTTTCACAAACAGCTTTTCCATTTTTACATTCAGTACAGATTATTGTGCCCTTACCTTTACATACATGACATCTAGTAGCAAAATAATTGTAAGTGTATAATGAGGCAATCAGAATCACTAATACTAGAATTGCAGACGAACACCCGATTGCTTTTCTTCTTTTCTTTTTCTTTTTCTGCTCTTTTTCGGCTTGTGCTTTCTCATCTTCTATTCTTTTTAGAGCTTCGTAATATGCATTTGATGGATCTTTGTTCTGACTATTCTCTGCATTTGAATCATCATCGATTTTAGCGCCACATTCTGGGCAAAACTTGCTTTCTTCAATCTCTTTACCACAATTAGGACAATTCATAACAAAACCTCTTTCATTCTTAAACTGTTCATTATTTGGGACTATTTAATTGTATCACTATTTTACTTGCTATTCAAATACTTATAGTATATCAAGTATTTGTTGTGAGATATTAAATCCCAATACTTCTCGTTAGAATAAAAACATAACATCCCGCCATTTAAGGTTTACAGTGCAAGATGTTGAACCATATTCTGAAATGTTTACTGTAAAAGTACATCCATATGTATTTCAGATATTTGCCGGATTTTTCAGTCCGGTTTGATTTCTGTTACGGGCAAAGCTCCGAACAGAGATTTGAAAAAGGCAATTATTCTTGCAAAGAATCCCGAATTGACTTTCACTTCGCATTTTGCAGCAAAGTTATTGCCGTTTGTATCCTTCTGAATACTTCTATTCGCGTCAATTATCGTCACCGTGAAAGTTCTGCTATCTGTCATTTCACCCGCATTGTATGAAACGGATCTGTTATCCCCGATTGCGAGCCGGCTGCCGCCTTCATAAATTGCAAGCGAATAACCGGATGGAACATTTTCAGCGGTCGCTTTTACGGTAACCTTAGCGCGGTATTCCACATCTGCGGAGGATCTGACCTTTATCCTCGCCGAGGTAAGGGGATTCTGCTGCGGATTATCGGGGTTGTCGGGGTTGTCGGGATTGTCGGGGTTATCCGGATTGTCGGGATTATCCGGGTTGTCGGAAATCTTTTCATATATCGCCTGAATTGTAATATCACAGAGAGCAAGCGTATATTCGCTCCATTTTCCGGTATATCCGTCTTTTGCGGGGACGGACGGAGGAGTGACAGACAGGTTTTCTACGGTAAACGGGAGCTTTTCACCCACCTGAACGCCGTCTGCTACAAATGTGGCATAATATGTTACCGGAGTATAGACCGGTCTTATTTGCAGCTCGCTTCCGGTTATTGTATAATCCCATCTGCCTGTATATCCCGGTTTTTCGGGGACATCGGGCAAATTATCAATCTCTGTATCGCCATAGTGGTAAATGACGTCGCCGAGATTTACGCCGTCAACTATAAGTTTCACGGAATAGGTAAGACTCTCGCCGCACAGGTCACAGACATAGTCGCCGTTTTCATCAACATGATTGCCTTCATCATCGGCGCAGACCGCAAAATCACTGAATGAATCAATGTCGAATATAAAGAATCCGTCTTCTATAACAAGGTCGCCGTTTACAAATTTGATTCTCTCTGTTGTGCCGTCAGCCTTTCTGTGATGAATGAATACGGTGCTGTAGTTTTCCGGCGTGATATTGAACGGAAGCGGGATTTTTACAGTAACTGTATTCTCGTCAACCGGCTGCATATTCACATCCTCGGAATCCTTCATATGAATCTCATAAAGTGCAAGCTGAGCGCCGTCAATATACGCCTTGAATGCGCTGAATCTCGCATCATTCTCAGCAATGTCATCCACATTCAGATTGAGCTCACCGTCATTCGGGGTTCCGAAAGTGCCGTATTCATACTGAACGCTGACCTGAGACTGCTCGTCCGTCTTTGTGCAGACTCCGCCGAGATAATAGATGTCATGAACATAAGCTGTGCTGTAAAAGAATCTGTTGTAATTCTCAGCCCACTCTTCCGGGGTTCCGTAAAAGTTAATCCTCGAAAACTTATCACATCCATTGAATGAATTATCTCCTATACCTTGAACGGTATTTCTTAAAGTAATTGTGTTTATTGACTGAATACCATAAAAAGCTTCATCGGGAATAGACTCAACCGATTTACCAAAAATAAGAGTATCCAGTGAATCGCAACCGGCAAGCCAGTCAATATACTTATTGCTAAAGCTAAAAACACTCAAAGCAGCTACTTTGGCCTTGAGAACTGCATTTTTAGCGTTGTATCTCAAAGTCGTCAGTCCGGAGCATTCTCTGAAGACAAATCTTCCGATAGTTGAAACATTTTCCGGTATAGTTATTTCAGTTAAAGATTCACACTTAGTAAAAGCGGAATGTTCAATAATCTCGAGACTATTGGGAAAACTAATTGAAGAAAGTTTTTTGCATCCGTAAAATGCAGCGATACCGATTTCCTTGATTGTTTCCGGCAAGACAACTTCTTCAAGCTCCGTACAGCCGCTGAAAGCTCCTGTTGAAACCGGAGAAGTTGAATTCATACTAATTGTTTCGAAAAACTGGCTGCTTTTACTGATTGCAGTAACGCCTTCTGGTATGACTATCCTTTTTAAACCTGTGCAATCACGGAAAGCATCCATTCTAATAATTTTTACGCCGGCATCTTCAGGAATAACACTGTTATTCAGCCCGATAATAAGCGTGCCAGTCTCCCTCTCTATAACACAGTTGCCTGCTGAAAAATATGTTATATTTTGAGGATGGACCTGAACTTCTGCAAGATTCTTACACTTGCCAAACGGAGATGTAGATATATTATTAACCCTATAGGGAATAAATATCTGTGTTAATCCATCACAGCATCCGAATGCACTAGGACCGATTTTTTCCAGCGTTTCAGGGAAATCTATACTTATCAAAGTATCGCAATTATAAAAAGCATACTGCTTTATTTCTGTCAAGCCATACCAATCTGAAGAACTGATATGTGATAATGTCTTTCCGCCTATAAAAACCGAATCAGCAAGAGAGAAAGGAACGGAACTGGAATCAGTAAATTTTATGCCGCACCACTGTGAAAGAGTTCCGCTAAAGTTAAATCTCTCCAGATTTGTAAGACCTGAAAAAGCTTCGGATTTGATATCAACTACCGAAGCAGGAACTGTAATCTGAGTTACAAGCGAACAATTGCGGAAGGCTTTTTCGCCTATTCCAGTAACAGGATAACTCTCAATTTGAGATGGAATTATCACGGAACCGGTTACACCCTGGTCGAGTTTCGTGATTGTTGCTTCTTCATTTTTTACGGTATAGGTGAACGAACCGTAGGTGAAAGTCTCATCCTCGGCCGATGCCATAACCGGTATTATGCAGAGAAGCATAAGAACGGTAAGTAAAACAGATAGAGATTTTTTCATAAACGGACCTCCGGACATAATATTTTAAGATGCCGACTATTCAACATCTATGGTTACACTGTAAGTTTTATCCGCTTCAGCGGTCAAAGGAAGCGACGCTCCCGAATATTCGGCAAACGTGGTATCATAACCCTTTGAGGCAACCGCAGCTTTGGCATCGGCAAAAGAGAATGTATCACCGGCGTTCAGCGTGACACTCGTCGAGTCGGCATAAACACCGCCTCTTGTAATGGTAATATTGACCTTTGCTTTTTTCGGCGCCGCCGTAGTCGTAGTCGTCGTTGTGGCCTTTTTGGTCGTGGTTGTGGTCGTCGCGGCCCTGGTAGTGGTTGTGGTAGTGGTCCTGGTCGTGGTAGTGGTAGTTTGTGTTGTGGTCTGCCTCGCAGTTGAAGAGGCCGCGCTTGTTCGCGGCGAAGTCGTTGCCGGCGCAACTGTTGTGGCTTTGCTTGTTGAAGCCTTCTCTGTTGAAGTTGCCCGGGCGGTTGTGCCGGAACTTGCAGCTTTACCCGTGGTTTTCGCCGTGGCAGCCGAGCGGGTATATGTGGCTCTTGAAGCGGAAGAAGGCGCCGCTATATATACGGCTGATGTCGTGAAATCTGCCGGATCTGAAGAGCCGGCTGTTTCACCGCTGTCAACAGCCGTGGTTGACCTTCCGAAAACAGCCGCTCCGTTTTCTGATGAAGCCGAAGCGTTCGTATCCGCGCTGTTTTCGTTTCCGGAATCACCGGATTCCCGAGTTGTGGTTCTTCTTGTGAAACGCAATGATTCAAAGAAGCCGCTCTCTTTTTCGGTGACCGTTTCGGCCACAACCGAAGTCTGCGGTAACTGTTCCTGCCTTTGTTTGATTATTTTTGAAGTTCCGGCCGCTGAGCCGCCTATCACAGCCGCAACTGCGATACCGGCGACAATTTTGGTGGCCAATCCGCCCGCAAGAACACCTGAAGCTGCGGCCGCCCCTGCCGCCGTCCCGGCGGCTGTACCTGCTGCTGTTGCTGCGGCCGCGCCGGCAGCTGCGGCGGCTGAGCCTCCCGCAACAGAGCCTGCAACTGCCGCGGAGCTTCCTGCCAGACCTGCGCCCGCGGAAGCGGCTGTAAACGCAGCGGCCGCGGTTGAACTCGCGGCAAATGCCGCTGATGAAGATACGGAGGTGGCTTTGAGCGCCCATACAACAAGCGGAATCGGCGCGAAGCCATAAAGTTTTCCGCTCTTCTTTTCAATTTCTTTAATACCTTTTGTCAGATCCTTTTTTGCATAGAAAAGTCTGCTCTTGACGGTTCCTTCGCTGATATCAAGCGATTCGGAAATCTGCTTAACCGAAAGCTCATTGTAATAATAGAGCATGATTACAGCTCTTTTATCATCGCTCAGGTTATCGATCAGCTCCATAATCTGCGCCTGAAAATCTTTCTTTTCAGTTATATCTACGGGGTTTATTACCCGACCGCCGTCATCCGAATAATTGTATTCATCAGGTATTACAAAAGCTTCGGGATTTTCGGGCTCATCGATAAAGACATATTTATTATTCTTTCTGAGCAACTCCTTGGCTTTATTCGCAACTATCATATTGAACCAGCTCATAAACTGCTCAGGCTTTTCAAGATCGTTGATTTTATCAAGGACTACCATATAGCTTTCCTGCAGCACATCCTGAGCATCATGCTCATTCTTCACAATTTTGAGCGCAGTGAACCAGGCGGTGCCTGCGGTGAGATTATAAAGATTCTCAAACGCCGTACCATCGCCCTCCTGAAGACGTTTCACTTCACGGGTTATGCTGTTTTTATCAAGACTCATAGTAAACCTCGATTCATCTTTATTATAATTATAACACAGAATCTGTGCTCAACGCAAGATAAACTGCACAGATTTCAGTAATCCGTCTTACCGCTCATCCTGCTCTGCAGATAAGCGGTAAGAATTCTTATAAGCAGTTCTTTTTTCTGCTCGCTTGTCATACTTACGCTATCCTCGTTACAGAGCAGCACGGTTCTAATAATTTCATTTATATCCAAAACTACTCATCTCCATGACGGAAAACCACACTGTTTATTATTTCCACGGGGTCCATTCAACCTGATGACTGCTTCTGTTGTAGTATGAATGATCGCCCCAGTCATATCCGGCCATCACATCGTCATAGGAACTGCTTGAACCTGAACTGTCGCCGCATGAAAACAGCCCTACGAGAAGCAACGCGGCAATTATAAATATTATTATTTTTTTCATTATTTGCTCTCCTTATGTGAATTCTTATATAGTCTTGTTGTCTGCCGGGATGGTATGGACGAATAATCTCCCGGAATACTTGTTTTCATTACTCCTGAGGATCCCACCAGATATCCCAATGCTCATTGGGCAGTGCTCCGAATAATTCCAGGAAAAACGAAAAGAACTTATCAAAGAAACCGTCTTTTACATGCATATTCAATCCGATTGAATAATCCTCGCCGAATAACGTCAGGGGCTTCCCGGTTGAATCCAGCACTCTCAATGAAATACATCTGTCTGACACTACTTTATGAAATGTATATGAAAGCTTATTATCAGTGCTTGTTCTTACAAGCGGAATGCCGTTTTCATATAATCCCAGCTCAAATGCAGAGCCGAAGCCATAAGATTGAAGCGACGAAGCATCAACATTGATTGTAACATTCGCTTTATAACTGAATGTGGCATCCTGCACCCTTATAGGCGCGGTATCCGGATCGTTATTATTGAATAACTGAAATTCCATTTTCCCGTTATCCGACGCTCTTGCCCTGATTGTATAAAAGAACTCCGACCCGGTATCGGCGCTTTGTTCCCGGGAGAATAATTCATTTTCGGCAAAAGCACTGAAAGATACTGAACTGATAATGAAAAGAACCGCCAGAAGAAGTAAAATGCTTTTTCTGATTATTTGTTTCATTTGTATTCCTCCAATTATTCTTTAAGGTGCTATGCTCAAAAGGCCTATAACAAACAATACAGGGCCCGATATCGCTGCAATAAACAGTTTAAGTCCCGGTCAGAAAACCCAATGTAAATGAAATCATATTTTGTCTCCTCTTGCATGTCAGTAATAATTCAAGGCTGAACCGTTTCTTGCGACATGGCATTGTAAAACCCGCGAAAGAAGGCAATTATAGTTTTGAAGAATTCTTTGTCATTCAGCCTCTTTTTCACGTGTTATCCTTAATCATAAAGCCGCAGTTCGGGCAGAAATTCCTTTCGCCGGTGTATTCTCTGCCGCAGCCGGGGCATGTTTTTGTTTCGTCGTCTTTATTTACCTGCACGGCAACGGATTCGGGACATTCCTCTTTTGCTTTGCACAGGGTAACCGCATAGATAATCATTACAAGACCTGCAATAAGCAGAATTGAACCGAAGCCGAATTTGCAGATATCGCCAAGACACTCTATATTGTTTGCTGTCTGCGCAGCTGCATTCTGGATGCCGGTATATGCGTCTCCTCCATACCTGACAGCGCTTTCATAACCGCCGGTATAAAAGCAGTAGCAAATTATACCGAGAACGGTTGAAACCAGCCCTGTAACAGCGTAAAGAATTCTTTTGATGGTCAAATTAATTTTCATTATAATTACTCCTGGTATTTATAGTATTTGTTTTATCAATCAATATCCGTGAGCGTCCATCCAGTCGTTTACCGCTCCCTGGAATTCTTCCTGGCTCAGTTTACCGTCATTGTTGTAATCGTTTGCTCTGTAGTAAGGGTCATCCTGCTTATAGGTTTGAGCAGAAGTGGTTGAATAACTGTAAGAATATGATGATTTCCGGGTGGTGTTGTATGAGTTGTAGTTATAAGTCGAGCGCCTGGTGGTATAGTAATCATCCTCCGCATCATCGTCGGAATCATAACTGCCCGCGTATGAACCGGAATACTTGTACTGGGCGGTAGTGGTTGTTGTGGTTTCATCATAAGTCCCCGATGAACATCCTCCGAATAAAAGCATCAGAGACAATAATGCAAAAGCAATTAAAAGTATAATACCTGTTATTTTTTTGTTCATATTTATCCTCCTCTGACTTGCAGATTAAAACGGCAGGCCGTATCTTGCTTCAAATATTCCTTTGAGTACGCCTTTCAAAAAGACGAGCCATCCTCCGCCGTTGACAAAATAGTCAATTCCCTGCGGGGAGAAGAAATACTCTATAAGGATCTTACTGCCCTGGATTACCATTTCAAAATAATCGATAACTGCCTTCATAATAATGTTCATAATAATACCTCTCTTTTTAATGTTTTTTATTATTTGCACCTTCCGGCGCTGATTTGCATTGTTATTTGATGGTTACCGTGCAATCATAATCATAACCGTAACTGTCCATATCGATTTTTACATCAAATGTGCAGTTATAATAAGAACTCATATTTCCATAATAATCGTAAAGAGTAAAAGTTCCCCTTACCAGATAACCGTAGTTTGTTTCCACCTCGGACGCAATCCTGTATCTCGTTGAACCGAGATTGTATTTCTGCGAAAGCTTAACGCCGTAAATTGTCTCTTCGTTCAATTTGCTGCGTAAAGCGGTAGTCGCAATAAGTTCAATCGTATCGCTCGATAAGGTCGAATTATAAGTCGTGGTTTTGTAGTCGTTATAGTCATAATCATAATCGGAACCCGTTGATTTTTTATCTGAATCGGCAAAAGATGCAGCGACTGCGATAATTGAAAGTATGATTATGATTGCCACCGATGTAACAGCTATTATTCTTCTTATATTCCGGGAATGCGAGGTTTCAATAGTGTTTTCAGACCGGTCATCAGACGGTTCTTCTTTTAATTCTTGCTCTTCGTCAACACTTTCGGAATTTGGCTCGGACGGCGATGAATCATATTTGCTGTCTGCAGCCATTTCCTTTTCCTTCACACTACCCTCTTTTTCTTCTTCATCTGTACAGATTGTTTCATCCGTAATAATCTCAACTGATTCTTTGCCGCTCAATCCGTTGTTATCGTCATCGGCAGCGGCTTTTTCGCCGCAATACGGACAAAACGCAAACTTTTCGATATTCTTACCGCATTTTGTGCAAAACATAGTTTCCGCTCCTTCAAATCATTTCCGCTCGCGACCGTTTTTGAGCGGACAGGCATTTCCCGTGTACCTCCTTCTGCTAATAAGATGCACAGAAATATGAAAAGGTTCAAAAAAATTTGAAATTTTTTGCTTTTTTTGAAAACAGATAAATATGACGCTGCAAATCGGGCGTCAGGTATCCGGCAGGATATAAAAAAACATGGGCTGTCGAGGTGACAGTCCATGCAGTGCTTTATGATTATAATATATTTTTCAATATTTCAGCTTCTCAGTTCTTCTTGGGAGGTCTGTTGCCTCTGTTGCCTCTGAAGGAGCCGCTCTTGCTCGGAGCGTCGGAGAGGGTGTTTTCGGGAACGAGGCCTTCAACCTCGATGAGCGCCTCGCGGCGTGAGAAATTGAGTCTGCCCTGGTCGTCCTTCTCAAGGACCTTGACGATGACCTCGTCGCCGACCGTGACGACATCCTCAACCTTCTCGGTTCTCTTGACGTCGAGCTGGCTGATATGAACCATGCCCTCGATGCCGGGAACTATCTCGACGAATGCGCCGAAGCTCATCAGGCGGGTAACGATTCCCTTATAGATTGCGCCGATTTCGGGGCCGTTGGCGATAGTCTCAACAATGCCGATTGCCTTCTTGCAATCCTCAAGATCGGTGGAGGAAACGAATACGGAGCCGTCCTCTTCAACGTCAATCTTGCAGTTGCACTCTGCGCAGATCTTCTGGATAACCTTGCCCTGCTTGCCGATGACGTCGCCGATCTTGTCGGGATCAATCTTGGTGCTGAGCATCTTGGGAGCCCACTTGCTGAGCTCTGCGCGCGGCTCTGCGATGACGGGAGCGATAACTTCGTCAAGGATGTAGCAGCGTGCTTTATAGGTCTTGTCGAGCGCCTCTCTGATGATGGCGGGAGTAAGACCGTGAACCTTGAGGTCCATCTGAATCGAAGTGATACCCTTCTTGGTGCCTGCAACTTTGAAGTCCATATCGCCGAAGAAATCTTCGAGACCCTGGATATCAACCATGGTCATGAAGCGGTCGCCCTCGGTGATAAGTCCGCAGGAGATGCCGGCTACGGGAGCCTTGATGGGGACGCCGGCGGCCATGAGCGAAAGAGTGGAGCCGCAGACTGAGCCCTGTGAAGTGGAGCCGTTTGAGGAGAGAACCTCGGAAACGACGCGGATGGTATAGGGGAATTCCTCAACGCTGGGGAGAACGGGGACGAGCGAACGCTCTGCGAGAGCGCCGTGGCCTATCTCTCTTCTGCCCGGGCCTCTCGGGGGCTTGGTTTCGCCGACCGAGTATGAGGGAAAATTATAGTGATGGATATAGCGCTTGGAATCCTCTTCGTCAAGGCCGTCAAGCGACTGCGCGTCGCTCATTGTGCCGAGAGTGACAACGGAGAGAACCTGAGTCTGGCCTCTGGTGAACATACCCGAGCCGTGAACTCTGTCAAGCAGGTCTATCTGGGCATTGAGCGGGCGGATTTCATCGATTCCTCTGCCGTCAACACGCTTGCCGTCATCGAGCAGCCAGCGGCGGACAACATACTTCTGAACCTTGTAGAGGCACTCTTCGATTTTGACTTCCATCTCGGGATAAATCTCATCGAATTTCTCGTGAACCTTCTCATAGACGGGCTTGAGACGCTCATCGCGGATTCTCTTGTCGTCTGTGTCGAGAGCGGCGCGGATATCCTCGATTGAGAATTCCTTGATTGCCTCGTACATCTCGGGATCGGGATCGTTTGAGGGGAATTCAACCTTCTCCTTGCCGACCTCGGCCTTGATCATATTGATAAATTCAACTATCTTCTGATTCTCTTTGTGGGCGAACATGATGCCGTCATACATATCGTCGTTTGAGACTTCGTTTGCGCCCGCCTCAATCATCGCGACGAGCTCGCTCGTGGAAGCGACGGTGACATACATATCGCTCTTTGCTCTCTGCTCGAGAGTGGGGTTGATGACGTATTCGCCGTCAACAAGGCCGACAACAACGCCGGCGATGGGGCCGTCCCAGGGAATCTCCGAGATGGAGATGGCGATTGAAACGCCGAGCATCGCCGCTATCTGGGGCTCGCAGTCGGGGTCAACGGACATAACGGTCGCGACAACGCCGACATCGTTTCTCATATCCTTCGGGAAGAGGGGGCGGATGGGTCTGTCGATAACTCTTGAAGCAAGGGTGGCCTTCTCACTTGCCTTGCCTTCACGGCGCTGGAATGAGCCGGGGATTCTGCCGACAGCATA
>CAMUZD010000003.1 GCA_947165115.1 uncultured Clostridia bacterium | reverse complement strand
AAGTACAATGAGAAATACGAAAATCTCGGTCCTGCAAACAGCAAGAGGGCCTATGAGAGCGCTCCCGCCAAGCAGAAGATCAATCAGAAGAGCAAGCAATACAGAAAGCAGGGCGGCAGACCTGCAAGACGCGAAACCGAAAAAGAGCGTCTGGCAAGAATCGCAGCTGAGAGAGCGAAAAATATGCCGAAGATGCATATCCGCATTCCCGATGAAATCCGTCGGCGAGCTCGCTTCAATGCTCAAGATGACAGCCGCCGAGGTTATCAAGAAGCTCTTCACACTCGGCCAGATGGCTTCGATAAACGATGTTCTCGATTATGAGACCGCCGCGATAGTTACCGAGGAATTCGGTGCGAAGGCGGAGAAGCTTGTTGTCGTCACCATTGAAGACAGAATCATTGACGACACCGAAGACGATGAGAAGGATCTTGTCAAGAGAGATCCCGTCGTAGTTGTTATGGGCCACGTCGACCACGGCAAGACCTCAATCCTCGACGCTATCAGAAATACTTCCGTTACCGCAGGCGAAGCGGGCGGAATCACCCAGCATATCGGTGCTTCACGCGTTACGGTTAACGGCCAGAATATCACCTTCCTTGACACTCCCGGCCACGAGGCATTTACCTCGATGCGTCTGAGAGGCGCAATGGCGACGGATATTGCAATCCTCGTTGTTGCCGCGGACGACGGTATCATGCCGCAGACCATAGAGGCAATCAACCACGCAAAAGCCGCCGGAGTCCAGATTATTGTTGCAATCAACAAGATGGATAAGCCGACCGCAAATCCCGACAGAGTCCTTCAGCAGCTCACCGAATATGAGCTCGTTCCCGAGGACTGGGGCGGCGACACAATCTGCGTCCCCTGCTCGGCCCTTACCAAAGAGGGTATAGACAAGCTTCTCGAGAGCGTTCTGCTCGTTGCTGAAATGCTTGAGCTCAAGGCGAATCCGAACCGCAAGGCCAAGGGTATCGTCATCGAGGCGCGCCTCGACAAAGGCAGAGGTCCCATCTCGACTCTCCTCGTTCAGAACGGCACTCTCAATTCCGGCGATATCATAGTCGCGGGCTCGGCAGTCGGCAGAGTCAGGGTTATGACCGATGACAAGGGCCGCAAGACCAATTCCGCGGGCCCGTCCGTTCCCGTTGAAATCATGGGTCTCGATGAGGTTCCGCAGGCGGGCGACGGCTTCGACGCGGTCAAGGATGAAAAGCTCGCGAGAGAGCTCGTCGAGCAGAGAAAGAACAAGGCAAAAGAAGAACAGTTCAAAGAATTCCAGAAGGTCACTCTTGAGAATCTCTTCGATTCCATCAAAGAGGGCGAACTCAAGGAACTCAATATCATTATAAAAGCGGACGTCCAGGGCTCGGCGGAAGCAGTCAAGCAGTCGCTTATGAAGCTTTCCAATGACGAAGTCAGAGTCAAGGTCATCCACTCGGGCGTCGGCGCAATCCGTGAGAGCGATGTCATGCTCGCGGGCGCTTCCAACGCCATCGTCATCGGCTTCAACGTCAGACCCGACGGCGTCGCCCAGGAGAGCGCGGAGCGCGACGGCGTTGAAATCAAGTGCTACAGAGTCATTTATGACTGCATCAACGAAATAGAGGCCGCTATCAAGGGTATGCTTGCACCGAAATTCAGGGATGTCGATATCGGCAAGGCGGAGGTCCGCCAGGTCGTCAAGATTTCCTCGGTCGGCAATATCGCGGGCTGCCACGTCACAAGCGGCAAGGTTACAAGAAACGCGAAAGTCAGAGTTGTCAGGGACGGCATCGTCGTTGCCGAGGACGCCATGGCTTCGCTGCGCAGATTCAAGGATGATGTCAAGGAAGTCGCTCAGGGCTTCGACTGCGGTATCGGTCTTGAAAAATTCAACGATATCAAAGAGGGCGACATCTTTGAATGCTATGTAACCGAGGAATACAAAGACTAAGAGGTATCTTATGGCAGGTTACAAAACCGACAGGGTTTCGGAGGATATAAAGCGCGAAATCGCCGCGATGATCCGCGAGCTCAAGGATCCGAGGATTCAGGGCATGCTGACCGTAGTCAATGTGGAGGTCAGCTCCGACGCCTCGTTTGCCAAGGTCTATGTCAGCGCAATGGAGGGCATAGACACGGCAAAGACGGCGGTGAAGGGCCTCACGAGCGCGACCGGCTACATCCGCCGCGAGATAGGCAAGCGCCTTCATCTGCGCAAAACCCCCGAACTCAAATTCATAGCGGATGATTCGATAGAAAAAGGCATGAATATCACCCGCCTCATAAACAGCGTAGTAAAAGAGGAAAATCCGGATGAAGATAACCCTTCGTGAAGCCGCAGATTATCTGCTGAATAACGATATTTTTCTGCTCCTGTGCCACGTCTCTCCCGACGGCGACACGGTGGGCAGTGCCTGCGCGCTCGCGAGAGGTCTCATTTCCAAGGGCAAAAGCGTAAGAATTCTCTGCGGAGACAAGCTCACGAAGGAATACTCCTTTATGCTCGACGGGATTGAGATGAGCGAAATCGAAAACGGGCATATCGTTGCGGTGGATGTTGCTGTTCCGTCGCTTCTCGGCGCCGAATACGAAGGCCTTTACGGCGATAAGGTTGAACTGTGTATCGACCATCATTTCACCAACAGCCTCTATGCCGAGAGGGTTTATCTTGAACCCGATTCCGCATCTGCGGCAGAGATCGTTTACCTGCTTCTCAGGGAAATGCAAGTTGAAATCACTCCGATTATCGCAAGCTGTCTCTACTGCGGCGTTTCAACCGATACGGGCTGCTTCAGATTTTCGAATACGACGGTCCGCACCTTCGAAATCGCGGCGGAGCTCGCGAAAGCGGGAGCGGATTACTACAATATAAATCAGGCGTTTTTCGAGACAAAAACCCGCACCTATGCCGCGCTTGAGCGTCTCGCTCTCGAGGGTATGAGATTCTATTTTGACGAGCAGTGCGCGATTATCACGATCACTCAGGAAATGTATGCCCGCACCGGCTCGGATGAGAGCGAGGTCACAAAGCTCGCAAATCTCCCGCGCCAGGTTGAGGGAGTAAAGGTCGGCGTCATGATGCGCGAGCTGAAAGACGGCGGTTTCAAATGCTCAATCCGCACCCACGGAGAAATTGACGCCTCGCAGATAGCCGGGCGCCTCGGAGGAGGCGGACACGCCGGCGCTGCGGCCTGCACGATAAATATGACCAAAGGCAAGGCGACAAACCTGCTTCTCAAAGAGGTTGCAGCCGAAATTGAGGCATATAACGCGCAGGAGAATTAACTCCGCGCCATATTCAAAAAACGCAACTGATGAATCGATTAAAAAGCGCCGTTCACCGGCACTTTTTATATAACACGTCCGCCGGTAGCATAGCTGGATAATGCATCGGATTCCGATTCCGAAGACCGGGGGTTCAAATCCCTTCCGGCGGGCCATAGCAACATAATCTGGATATTTCCGTTATTGATAGCGTTCGGATTATGTTGCTTGATATGTAATTATTCACTTAAAAAGATGGTATAAACTGCTTAATAAAAGGAGGATGACAGATGAAATCTTTTAAGCAAATTACTGCTCTGTTTCTTTGCTTAGTGCTTATCTTCACATCGGCGGTCTGCGCGGTGGGCGACACTGCGGCGGATGAGCCAGTCGATGCCGCGGTATCCGTGAATGATACGGATAATGAAGGCGGAGAGAATAATGAAACCGATGAGCCGGAAAAGGCCACTCCCGAGCTGGTTTTATCCGATTCAAGGTTAAATGTTACGATCGGAGCATCCATGCAAATCAAAGCGGAGCTGAAGAATTTCGAAACTCAGTCCGCAGGCATCGTATGGTCGTCGGATAATACCGGCATAGCGACGGTGGATAATCAGGGCAATGTTTCCGGCAAAGCCGCAGGCAGCGCGGTGATTACCGCCACTGCAATGGACGGCGAGACGCCCGTTTCAGCCTCCTGCGCTGTCAACGTCGTCAAAAGGCGCGGTTTCCCGCATTTCTTCCTCTCTATGAATTATAAATACGCCAATAAGGGCGATTATTACTATTCAAACAACGATATCACCTGGCAGATGCCGTTCGGCTTTATCCGCCTCTATGACAATGCCTCTCAGCTGATAGGATATCAATACGACTTTGCGCGCGTGGTATTCACCTACGGCAACAAGGACTGGCTGGTTCAATTCTGGAAAGGCCAGTATGGCTTGTTCCAGCTCGGCGGCGAAATCGGCGTCTATACGAAATACGCAGTCGGTTTCGGCGATACCATTGCTTCCGCTTACCAGTGTGCCGGCCGCGATGACTGGCTAGATATGGAAATGACTCTCTATCATCAGCAGCCTGACGGCTCGGTAATCCGCGAATTCACCCGCGAATACGGCAAATACTGGTGGTGCGACGGATATAAGATCGGCAAGCTCAACAAGAACAAGCCCGCGACAGAGCTTCAGATGGTCAGCCGCATCACGCTCAAGGATGAGCAGATGGCAACCGCATTTGCAAAAGGCATGAGAGACTGCGGATTCTCGCAGGTTGCAAGGCAGGAGGATCTGACCGATGATACATTCTGCCTTGACGGCAAAGATGTCTGCTTCATCTGGCGCAATCTGACCGAACCCCAGGCACTTATTCCGATTACGGTCAATGGAGAGAGCACCGGTATTCTGCCGATGATCGGCTACGGTTTCGTAATGCTCGGTGAAGCCATTGCCAGGCTCTTCAGCGGCATAAAAATAGGCGCCTGAATACCTTGATGATACAGTAATTCCACGGAGTTGATTATATGACCGACGAAAGAAAGCAGCAGCTTATAAGCGATTTCAATAAATTCAACCTGACCGACGCCGAGAGAGCAAAGACCGAGGGCTCTTATATCTCCCTTCCGAGCGGAAACACCCATTATGAAATCCGCGGCGATGGCGAGCTCTGTGTGCTCGTTCACGGCTACGCTGTCGGTTACTTCATATATGATAATATTGCCGATGGGCTTGTTAAAAACGGCTATAAGGTTCTGCGCTACGATCTGCTCGGCAGAGGCCTTTCCGAGAGAGTAAAAGGAAAATACGATATTGAGCTTTTCGTGAAACAGCTTGAGGATGTAATCGAGGCGCTCGCAGGCGGCGAAAGCTTCAATCTCTTCGCGACCTCGATGGGTGCGCCCGTCGCAAACGCATACTGCGCGAAGCATCCCGAGAAGGTGAAAAAGCTTATATTCTATGCTCCCGCGGGTATGGATACCTTCAAGCCGCCTTTCTATATGTATCTCTCCGCCTGCCCGCTTATCGGCGATTTCATCTTCGCGAACTGGGGCGAAAAAGTGCTCTTCAAGAATGTGACTCGCGAGATGAAGCATGTGGATATCGATCCTTATCTTGAAAAACTCGCGGAATCCTTCAGATACAAGGGATTCAGCAGATGCACTCTCTCGAGCCTGAGGCACACAATCCTCAAAACGAAAAAATCGACCGCTTTCTTTGCCGAGGCGGCGAAGAAGAATATCCCTACCCTCTGCGTCTGGGGTAATGCCGATATCACGATGCCGTTCTATATGGCTGAAAGATTCAGGGAAATCGTGCCGGGTGCGGAATTCCACGAGCTTGACGGCTCGGGCCACGTCTTCATTTATGACGAGGCGGATAAGGCTATGCAGTGGACACTGCCGTTTCTGAAGAAATAATACGGAGGCGTAATTATGCTTAATATAGGCGTTTTCGGAGCCTGGAGAGGCAATTCATACATTGACCTTTTCAGAGATGACGAGGAAATAGAGATCGTCGCAATCTGCGATAAAAACACCGATAAGCTCAATGAAAACAAAGAGAATTTCGGCGATGCTTATCTCTGCGGCGACTTTGATGATTTTCTGGCCGAAGGCAAAAAGCGCGGTATGAGCGCGGTCTTCCTTGCAAATTATTTCAATGAGCACACTCCGTTTGCGATAAAGGCAATGGAGGCGGGGCTGGATGTCATCAGCGAATGCACCGCCGCAGGCACTCTCGCGGAATGCGTTGAGCTGGTTGAATGCGTTGAAAAAACGGGCAGAAAATATATACTTGCCGAGAATTATCCCTTCTCGACACAAAATCTCAAAATGGGAAAAATCGTTTCTTCGGGCGAGCTCGGAACGCTCCTGTATGCCGAGGGCGAATACAATCATTCGGGCGACAATGCCGAGCTTCGCAAATATACCCCGAGCGAATTTCACTGGCGCGCCTGGATGCCGAGAACCTATTATGTTACCCACGCGCTCGGCCCGATTATGTATATGACAAAATCAATGCCGAAATATGTTTCCGCAAGGGCGGCGCACTCCGACCTGCTTTATAAAATCAGGGACTGGCGCCATAACTACGACGGAGTCGGCATGATGTTCTGCGAAATGGATAACGGCATGATTGCGAGATGCACGGGCTGCACGGCAATGGCGAGCGATTACTCGAGATACCGCATCGCGGGCGACAGAGCCGGCGTTGAATGGGGCGGATATATTCCCGACGGCAAGGTCCGCAGATTCTATTTCGGCCACACAACGCCCGAGGGCGAGGAGCAGATTTCTCTGCTTGACGCCGATCTGAGCGAATTCGGAGAAGACGGCGAAAAAGCCGCCAAGGCCGGTCACGGCGGAGGCGACTACTGGATAGTTCAGGAGATGAAGGATTGCTTCATCCGCGGCAAAGAACCGTTTTTTGATGTTTACAGAGCGGTTGCCATGTCGGCAGTCGGAATTCTCGGCTGGAGAAGCTGCCTCAACCACGGCGAGAATATTAAAATCCCCGATTTCCGCAACAAAGAGGAAAGAGACGCGGTCCGTGATGACCGCCTGACTCCCTTCCCCGATCAGGACGGAAACGGAATCACCCTCCCCTGCGCTCTGCCGTATGAGGAAAACTGAATACAATAAAAAGAATCCTGCCCTGACGGCAGGATTTTTTATCTTTATATTATTTCTTTTTCTTCTTATGGGCTATGAATTTTGCGATGGCAAAGAGAATGGCGACCACATCGATTCCGAGATCATCGAGAATTCCCGCAATCGGCGTCAGATCGGGGATGACGTCAACCGGCATGATTGTATATATGGCGGCGACAACTATCGCGCCTATACCCGCGAGTATTCCGAGATTTGACTGTTTCGGCAGTTTATCCTCTTTTCCGCCCTTTGCGGGCTCTTTCACCTGCAGTTCCTGAGTTGATACTTCGGGCGCGAGATCCGCCCCGCAGTATATGCAGAATTTTTCTGTTTCAACATCCTTTTTGCAATTCGGGCAATACATAAGAAGTCTCCTTATTACATTTTTACGGCAGTCTGAAGCCGGCGGCAAGATAGAGCGAATACCAGTCCTCGCGACTGAGTTCAATATCCGCGCCCGCGGCGATTTCGCGGATTCTTTCGGGCGATACCGAACCGGAAATCAGCTGAATTTTTGCGGGATGCCTGAGAATCCAGGCGGATGCAACCGCGGTCGGAGTAACGCCGTATTTTCCGGCAAGCTCATCGAGTTTTTCATTTAGAGCGGGATATTTTTCGCGGTCTCCTACATATGGTCCTTTGAAAAATCCTCCCTGGAACGGCGACCACGCCTGAATCGTGATACCCTTGATACGCATATATTCGAGCGCGCTGCCGTCATGCATAAACGATTCGTCGTTTTTCATATTCACATTGAGCCCCGAGGTGACAAGCCCCGATTCGGGGAGCGAAAACTGCAGCTGATCCGCGATAAGCGGCTGTTTAACTGCGGTTTTAAGCAGTTCAATCTGCATCGGGTTATGGTTTGAAACGCCGAAGAAACGGACCTTTCCCGCGCTTTCAAGTTCATCAAACGCCGCGGCAACCTCTTCGGGCTCCATCAGCGTATCGGGGCGGTGCAGAAGAAGGATATCGACGTAATCTGTCTGAAGGCGGCGCAGCGAACCCTCGACGGATTCGATGATATGCTCCTTTGAAAAATCATAGCAGCCCCTGCGGATGCCGCACTTCGTCTGAATCGTGATTTTTTCGCGCAGAGAGGGATTTGAGGCGAGATAGCTGCCGAAAACCTCCTCGCATTTACCGCCGCTGTAAATATCGGCGTGGTCAAAGAAATCTATGCCGAGTTCAAGCGCGGTGCCGATAAGCTCATCAAGCGGAACCTTTGAATCGGTGATTCGCATGCATCCCATTGCGACCGCCGATGCGGAAACTTTTCCGCCGACTGTCAGTCTTTTCATTTTCATTTCCTCCGTTATTCTGTGCCTTTATTATAACCTCACCGGCGCGGTGTGTCAACAAATGCATACAAATACGCTTGAAAACGCCGCTTATATGTGATATATTTTATTCATCAAATAAGAAAGGAAAACTAAATAATATAATGAAAAAGATTATTGCTGTTCTTGCCGCTCTCGCAATCTGCATCGGCGTTTTCGCCGCCTGCGGCAAAAGTGAAACCGGACCCGCGCAGACAACCGGAAAGGCAGAAAGCACTTCCGGAGATTCAGACGAAAATATCCCCGTCAAAGCTACGGAACTGAATCTGAAAGATCTTCTTATTGAGCTCAACGCCGTTTCAGATGAGCTCGGTCTCGATAAGAAGTATTCCGTTTACGCCGATATTACGGACGGAAAAATCGACCCCGCGCTTATCGGCAGCTGGTCGAATGCGGACGGCAGCGCAGTTTATTCATTTGCTTCAGACGGTATTGTAAAAACCAAGACAGACTTCTACGGCTCTAAGGATGAAAGCGAAATGGCGTTCACCTGCATTACCGCCGGCGGCCTGGATATTATCTGCTATGACTCGGTAATGCTCTCTTATTCCGATGATCCCGATGCAAAGCCTACGGAAACTCCGGTGATTTCCTACGCCGCTTATAAGATTTCAGGCGACGTTTTATACTTTGAAGTGGTCGAAGACCGCGATCCGTTTTCAAGCAACAGCAATTCCGCTGTTCAGATAATGTATAAAATGGATGACAAAGGCAGCATCGATGCGGCGGTCAAGGCAAATCCGGTCAATCTCGAATCATTCTACGGCACGTGGAAAGACGATTCGGACAGAAGCATAACGATTGACGAAAACGGTCTGACCTGCGGAAGCGAAACATATAAGCTCTCGGTCAACGATAAGGATGAAATTATCGCGAAGAAAGACGGCAAGTCCACCGCATATAAATACTCTCTGCTCTATACCAAAAACTATACCGGCGAAGACAACAGGGAGCTTGAAAGCGAATCGGTCGGCCTCTCCCTTTATTTTACCGGAGAAGACGAAGCGGATAAGCCGAATCTCCTTGCGGTAATGGAGGACTGGCACACCGAATACGAATACGATTCCTGGTATTATACCGCTAATTTCAGGCTCGCTGAATAATCATACCTTACCCTGTCCGTTAAGGCGGACAGGGTTGTTTTTATTTCTGAAACCTGAATTTTGATATTGAAAACCGCCGCTTTTGATTATATAATTTAGTTATACAAAACTCAGGAGGAACAATATGAAAAGAATTATACTTAAAATCAGCTCGATTATACTGATTGTTTCGCTGTTGATTGCGCTCGCGCTCACGGCTTTTGCAGGCAGCGATGCGTTTGCAGAAGAGGCTTATGTGAATATCGTCACATTTTCGGACTGCCAGCAATACGGAACAGGCGCTTATAAAAACTTCGGCAACGTGCTGAAGGTGATGAAGGATGACGGCATGCCTCAGCCCGATTCGCTTCTCATGGGCGGGGACTACACGATGATTCTCGCCGACTACGCGACCCCCGGCATGATTCAGCTCCGCGAACACTATGTGAACACCTATCCGCAGGGAGACCCCGATGATATAATCTGCATACAGGGAAACCACGATCAGAAGGTCGCGGGATTCTATCCGACCGGTATGTATGATATGGGAACTTATCAGCTTTTCGTTATGAACGAGGATGATTTCCCCTGGAAGCAGAGCAAGAGCAGCAAAAAAGAAGATATAGTCAAGACGACGGCGGAGAAGCTTGACGCCGCGCTCAGCTCCATGATTTCGGCGGACGATCTTCGCCCCGTAATCATCCTGACCCATGTCCCGCTTCACCATACCACCCGCAATTCCGCGGGCGACAATATGTATGCTTCTTATATATTCAATATTCTCAATAAGGCAGCCGAAAAGCTCGATATTATCTTTATCTTCGGCCATAATCATTCGGGCACTCACGATGACTATATCGGCGGCTCGGTGAATTATATGGCCCCCGGCGACAGCATCCGCATACCCCTTCCCGACAAGACGGGCGAGGACTGCTATACGAACGAGACGCTCAATTTCACCTACACAAACTGCGGCTACATCGGCTACGCCGAAAACAGCGAAACCGACACTTCGACAAATGTTCTCACGCTCGGCGCGATAAGATTCTTTGCCGATAAATTCGTAATTCTCAAATATACAAAGGACGGTCTCTTCCGCGAGGATACAGTCGAGAGAATAAACCCCGCGGATGAAAGCGAAATGCAGGCGGCTACCGGAGCGAAGAATATGCAGAGGAACAATCAGTCCCTCTGGGAATTCGAGCTGAGCTTCTTAGGCCCGATAATCCGTTTCTTTATGAATTTATTCGCATAAATACATTTCAAGCAAGGAGATATAATTATGGTTATAAAATCTGCTGACTGCAAAAAAGAAGAAAGAGAGAATATGCGCGGCGGCGACGGCATTGTCAAAATCACGCATTTCACCGGTAAGGAAGAACTGCTCGGCAAAGGCAGATTCTTCGCGAGAATCACCCTTGAGCCTGGCTGCTCGATAGGTGAGCACGTCCATGAGGGCGACAGCGAGATTTTCGTGGTCGAGCGCGGCTGCCCGACCTATGATGACGGCGGAGTCCTTGTTGAGGCGAAGCCCGGCGATGTGCTTGTCTGCCCCGCAGAAACAAGCCATTCAATCAGGAATAACACCGACGAGACGGTTGATATAATTGCTCTTATAGTCTACGCGTAAGGTGATTTTATGATTTATCTCAAATCGGCTCTGTGCCTGCTTCAGACGCTGCTGATGATTGTTTCTTCTTTCTCGGTCTACGATTCGAATTTCAAATTCTGGGTTGACAGGGGGGCGCTTCAGTTGACTTCGGTTACCGACTTTTCATTTGACAGCATTGACGCAAAAGAGCTCGCTGTAACCGCAGAAGAAAAAGCCGCCTGCCGCAAATGGTTTGATGAGAATATCCTGACCGCCGAAAATCCCGCATATGATTTTTCTCTCGGCGGAAAACGGCTCAGGAACAATCTCGAAGACTGGGAAATCTCAATCGGCGAAGAGGGTGCGGCCGGCGAAAAATACAGGCACGGCAAGACTTCATATATCACGCTGAAACACAAAAACAGCGGAATAACCGCAGCTGTTGAGGCGACAATCTATGAGGATTACGCCGCCTGCGAGTGGACGGTTTTCATAAAGAATAACGGCAATGAGCTCTCGGGCGCAATAAAAGACTTTTACGCGGCGGACTGCGTATTCGACACGGGCCTTTCGGAACTTTATTTCAGCAAGGGCAGCGAACCCGCGGCGAATGATTTTGAGCTGATGAAATCGGCCGTCTGCCCGACCGAAATGAAGTTCAATGCCAACGGCGGCAGGAGCGAATCCTTCCTTCCTTATTTCAATATCAAGGGCGCAAAATGCGGAATAATTGCGGCCGTCGGCTGGACGGGGCAATGGTTTGCTTCCCTTCGACAGACCCTTACGGGTGTGCGCTTCAGAGCAAAGCAGGAATTCTTCAACGCTCCGCTCAATGCGGGCGAAGAAATCCGCTCACCGCTGGTTTCGCTCTCGTTCTATGACGGCAAAAACGCTCTCAAGGGCTTCAATTCCTTCAGAAAATGGGAGAAAGACTGCGTTTATCCAGAGAGCATATCAACCCTGAGCGGCTATGTGATTGCAAATGAATTCAACACCAAAACCTGCGATGAGCTCATAGAAGAGGTCAATTCCATTGATGATACAGTGCTGGACGCGACCGATTATTTCTGGATGGACGCGGGCTGGTATGAATACAACGAGGGCTGGTATGACGGAGTCGGCAACTGGATTCCCGACAAGCGCCGTTTCCCCGACGGATTAAAACCGCTTTCCGACGCGATGGCGGCAAAAGGCAAGAAATTTCTGCTCTGGTATGAGCCTGAGAGAGTGCGTGAGGGCACGTATCTCTGTAACGAGGGCAAAAAGCATGACGGCTGGACCTTTGAGGACGGCGACAACATCATGTGGAATCTCGGCAATAACGATGCCTGCGAATTCCTTTCCGATTATATAGCTGAGTCCCTTGTTTCAAACGGCGTCTCGATGTATCGCCAGGATTTCAATTTTACGCCCCTCTCCTACTGGCAGAAGGCGGATAAGGAATTCTACGGCGGAAGAACGGGTATCTGCGAGAATCATTATGTTGCAAATCTTTATAAATATCTTGACGCTCTCTGTGAAGCGGTTGACGGGCTGATAATCGACAACTGCGCAAGCGGCGGCAAGCGTCTCGATATTGAAATGACACGCAGGAGTCTGCCTCTCTGGAGAAGCGACTATAACTGCGGTGATGAAAACGGGGCCCTTAAACCCGATGTTCTTGAAGCGACTCAGGCGATGACCTGCGGGCTCTCTTTCTGGTTTGTATATACGGGCACTAACCGCCATTTCCATTCCGAATACGCCTCAAGAAGCGCAATTCTGACAGATCAGTCTGTATATCAGCCGACCGACGAATATACCGCTTATTCCGATATATCGCAGTTTATGACCCGCAATTACTGCCCGCTGCAGTTCGGCGGAACGGACTTTTCAAAGTATCTCGCGATGCAGTTCGGCGATGAAAACGAAGGCGCGGCCGTAATCTATAAGCGCGAAAAGGTTAAAAAAGATGAATTCAATCTGATTTTCAACTGCCTTGACGCCGATAAAAAATATGAGGTTTATGACATTGACTCGCCCGGTGATATCATTACAAAAACGGGCAAAGAGCTTATGACAGGCGGCATAATGCTGAATATCACCGATACTCCGAAGGCGGTCATAGTCAGATACAGGGCGAAATAACAGATTATAATTATATGTAACATGTGAAAGGCGGAGCCGTAAAATCGGCTCCGCCCGCTTGTATTTATGATTGCTTTGTGATATTATTCAGGTATACGAAAGGGGTAATAATTATGAAACTCAGAAAAATCACCGCTCTTATTCTCTGCGTTATTATGCTTATCGGCACTATGGGCATCGCAGCGTCTGCCGAGGAAGAAAAACCGTTTTATCTCGTGCTCGGCGATTCAATCGGCTTCGGCTCGGGCCTTCGCAATTCGAGAGAAGCCTGCTACGGCAGAATAGTTGCCGACACAAACGGCTACGATTACGCCAATGACGCGATACCCGGCCATACGACTCAGAATCTGCTCTCTCGCCTTGAAAATGAGAGCGTACGCGCTCACGTGAAGCAGGCGGATATTATCAGCATTTCAATCGGCGGCAATAATTTCCTGCTCGGCAATCTGCCCGCGCTTCTCTATAACCTCATAGTTAAGAACGATAATTCGCAGGCGGAGAGCATTATCGACGGATTCTATAATGATTTTGACAAAATAATCGGAATCATCCGCTCGCTCAACCCCGATGCCGTTATACTTATGCAGACCCTCTATAATCCGCAGACCGGATATATCGGCGAAGCGTATCAGGTATCGATTGATATGCTCAACGACGCAATCCGCCGCTATCAGAGCGAAAAAGGGGAAATAGAGATAGTCGATGTGGCGGCAAAGCTCACCGATTCCGGCAAAGATTTTGCCTCAGACGGAATTCATCCGAGCGTTGAAGGCAATAAAAAAATAGCGGTAGCGGTCCTCGAAAAGCTTGTTGAGCTCGGCCTCGGAGAGACGGCGGAGCCCGTTATCAAGACAGAAGGCGTGGACGCGAATGTTCCCTCCGCTTTTGCCGCTCCCCTCAATTTATTCGGAGAAATACTCCATATTCTTTCGGTTATCAGAGGCTGGTTTTCATTTATAACCGATATCCTGCCCTTCTGATTAAGTGTTAAAAGAAAAGAGCACCTGCAACAATGCAGGTGCTTACTTTTTGTTTTACACAATTATTTGTGCTTACGTTTACGGGCTGCCTCTGACTTGAGTTTTCTCTTTACAGAGGGTTTCTCGTAATGCTCTCTTTTACGAACTTCCTGAATAACGCCGTCTCTTGAAGTCTGTCTCTTGAATCTTCTGAGTGCGCTCTCGAGGGATTCGCCTTCTTTAACTTTTACTGTGCTCACTATATTCACTCCCTTCACATATCCAAACAAGGGACTTGTCTGTAACTTTCGCTATATTATACTATATGACGCCGAAAAAAGTCAATTGTTATTTTTCATTAAAAGAATTGCCGCTTCACTGAGGTTTTACCACAATATTTACAAGGCGGCCTTTTACATAAAGCTCCTTGACAATCTGCATTCCTTCAAGCGCTTTTGCGATAACCGGCTCTGCTTTCGCGGCGGAAATTGCCTCCTCATTCGACGCTTCTGCGGGAATCATAAGGCGCTCCTTGACCTTGCCGTTTATCTGAACTGCAATCTCAACCTCGTCATCAACACACTTTGCCTCGTCCCAGGTCGGCCAGCTCTCAAAAGCGATCGTATCATCGTGGCCGAGAATCTGCCAGATTTCCTCGCAGATATGCGGGCTTATCGGAGAAAGAAGCTTGATGAGACCTTCGGCGAATTCCTTCGGGCAGGAGCCCGCCTTATAGACGGAGTTTACAAATATCATCATCTGGCTGATAGCTGTATTGAAAGCGAGAGCCTCGAAATCCTTGGTGACCTTGCGGACCGTTCCATTGTACACCTTCTCGAGCTCTGCGCGTTTCTCTTCGCTGTAATTCGCTTCGTCGGTAAAGAAGGTCCACACGCGGGTGAGGAATCTCTTCGCGCCCTCAACGCCCTGATTGCTCCAGGGTTTTGACGCTTCGATCGGGCCCATGAACATCTCATAGAGACGCAGGGTATCAGCGCCGTAATCGCGCACGATATCAGAGGGGTTGACCACGAATTCGGGGAAACGCTTGCCCATCTTGATGCCGTTCGCGCCGAGAATCATGCCCTGGTGAACGAGCTTCGCAAAGGGCTCTTTGACCGGCGAAATGCCTTGATTATAAAGGAATCTGTTCCAGATTCGCGAATAAATAAGATGGCCTACGGCGTGCTCCGGTCCGCCGATATAGAGGTCAACGGGCAGCCAGTGTTTGAGAAGCTCGGGGTCGCCGATTGCCTTGTCATTCTGCGGATCGATATAGCGCATATAATACCAGCTCGAGCCTGCCGAACCCGGCATTGTCGAGGTTTCGCGCTTGCCCTTAACGCCGTTTTTCTCGATATATTTCCATTCCTCCGCGTTTTCGAGAGGAGCCTGTCCGTTTCTGCCCTTGTAGTCATCAAGCTCGGGCAGGACAAGCGGCAGCTCATCGTCATCGAGCACGTGAATCTCACCGTCATCGGTATAATAGACGGGAACGGGCTCGCCCCAGTAGCGCTGGCGGGCGAATATCCACTCGCGGAAATGATAGTTCGTCTTGCGCCTTGCGACGCCCATATTCTCAAGCTTAACGGTGATTGCTTCCTTCGCTTCCTCGACGGTCATGCCCGTGAATTCTTCGGAATTCATAAGCTTGCAGCCCTTGCCGAGATAGTCGCCTTTTTCAAAAGCGTGTTCGGAAACATCTGCGCCGTCAATAACCTGAATCATCGGGATATTGTGAACGACGGCGTATTCAAAGTCGCGCTGGTCGTGGCTCGGAACCGCCATAACGGCGCCGGTGCCGTAGCTCGCGAGAACGAAGTCGCCGATAAATACGGGAACTTCCCTGCCGTTTACGGGGTTTATTGCCGATATGCCTTTGAGACAGCAGCCGCTCTTGGTCTTGTTGAGCTCTGTGCGGTCCATATCGGTCTTCTTGATTGTCTCTTCTATATATGCCTTGACCTCATCCTGATTCTCGATGCGGGGCATAAGCTGCTGAACGAGATCGCCGTCCGGCGCGAGAACCATAAAGGTAATGCCGTAGATAGTTTCTATACAGGTTGTGTAAATCGAGAATTTTCCGCCGCCGACAACGTCGAAATCAACCTCGACGCCCGTGCTCTTGCCGATCCAGTGGCGCTGCATATCCTTGGTGGATTCGGGCCAGTCAATCTCCTCGAGGCCTTCGAGAAGCTCCTCGGCGAATGCGGCCTGGTCGATGACCCACTGCTTCATATTCTTGCGCACTACAGGGTAGCCGCCGCGCTCGCTCTTGCCGTCGATAACCTCATCGTTGGCAAGCACCGTGCCGAGCTCCTCGCACCAGTTTACGGGGATATCGACAAGCTTCGCGTAGCCCTTGAGATAGAGCTGCTTGAAAATCCACTGAGTCCACTTATAGTAGGAGGGATCGGAGGTCGCAATCATCTTGGACCAGTCATAGTCAAAGCCGAGCTCCCTGAGCTGCTTTGAGAAGGTCTGGATATTATCCTGCGTGAAGCCGTTGGGATTGTGACCGGATGAAGAACGTTGTAGCCCTGCATTCTCTTCATACGGGAGACGATGTCTGTGGCCGTATAGCCCTCGGGATGGCCCGCGTGAAGGCCTACGCCCGAAGGATAGGGGAACATATCAAGAGCGTAGAATTTGGGCTTTGAAAAATCCCAGACATCCGTCTTGAAAGTCTCATGCTCCTCCCAGTATTTCTGCCATTTCTTTTCTATTGCTTTGTAATCATACTGTGCCATATAGAGTGATACTCCTCCTCTGTGCCTTCTTAATCCTCTGTCAGGATATCGGACAGATCGAGCGTTTTCGCATCCGTCCACAATCTTTCGAGATTATAGTATTCTCTGCTCTCACGGTCAAAGACGTGAACAAGGACCGTGCCGTAATCGAGCAGAATCCAGCCGCTGGCTCTGCCCTCGATATGCTCGGGGTCGATGCCGAGGCGCTTTTTTATTTCATACTCAACCTCATCCGCGAGGGACTTGGTGTGAGTGTTTGAAGTGCCGTTTGCGATGACGAATACATCGGAAACTATCGTAACCTCTTCGGTTTCTATGGCGACGATATTCTCCGCCTTCTTTTCATCGAGGACCTTTGCTATCTCTCTTGCGAGTTCTCTTGAATCAATCATAGAAATTCCTTTCTTAAAGCCCGAAATGAGCGAGCATATCATTATAGCAGTCAACCGTCGCCGGGTGAACCGGTCTGTCATGGGCAACAAGATAATTCACTGTGTAGCGCGAGGTATAGAGCATCGCGTGCTCGAGTGAAATCTTCGCGAGACGCCTGACCGTATCGACGTCAGGATAATCCCTGTCCGCCGAAATGAAATCCGCGGTATAGACGATTTTCTGAAGCAGTGTCATCCCCGCTCTGCCGGTCGTATGCCATCTGATTGCGGTGAGTATCTCCTCATCACCGGTTATGCCGTTATTCCTGAGATAGACGGGAGCCGACATCTGGTGATGAATCTTATAGTTGCCCTTTTCGAGAGCCGTCATTTCATCGCCGGCAAGCGCAAGCTGCTCCTCTTCGGGCAGGCGCTTTGTGATATCATGAAGCAGACCCGCGAGCTTTGCCTTGTTTATATCCGCCCCGTATAGAGCGGCAAGCTCGCCCGCCGCCTCGCTGACGCATTCGCTGTGATAGAGGCGCTTTGCGTCAAGCACTTTTGCGAGCGCCGCGCGGTATTCGTCAAAATCGTCATCATAGAGCTTATGCTCTCTGATATATTCCGCAACGCCGGCGTCAAGCAGGTCTTCGCAGTTGAAATTGCTCTTGAGCCTTGCCCTGAGCTCCGTCGAGCTGAGCTCGAGCGGCTCATACTCTGCATAGATTATCTTTTTGCGCTGCTCATCGGTATAGGGAGAGAAATCGGGAATAAAGCCTTTTACCCTTGACGCTACGCAGAGCGTGCAGAGCTTCAGAATTTCATCCCAGAGATACCACTGCGTAAATGTTTCAAACATATCCGAGCCGATTATGAAATACGGCTCGTCATCCGGATATTTCTCCTTTAACTCGCGCAGTGTGTCGACCGTGTAACTCGTGTCGCCGCGGTCAAGCTCGATTGACGAAACCTCAAAGAGCGGCGCCGGAAAGGCGATTTTACACATATTCAGCCGGTCTTCCCCGCTGACAAAAGCGGCGGAGGATTTATGCGGAGCGATATTTGACGGGATAATCAGCACCCTGTCGAGCCCCGCAAATTCCGCGCATTTTGTCGCGATATTCAGATGGCCTTTGTGGGGAGGATTGAAACTTCCTCCGAGAATACCGGTTTTCATATCAGCTGATGTTGATTCTCTTATGCATAATGTGTGAGGTCAGGAAGAAATAGACCACATCCTGAATCACCATGAATACGAAGGGAATGAGCTCGAGCGGAGTGCCCTTGGAGGTCACATTGCCGAAGTTTATCTTCATTGATTTATCCGCGCCGAGAACAATATAGATTCCGAAATATTTCTCAAAGAGCGAGATACCCGCGACAAAGATGATAAAGGTGCCGATGAAAATCAGGATTGACCAGATTATATGCGCCTTCTGGAACTGGCGGATATGAGAGAGGGCTATTGAGAAATAGACCATGATTGTAAAGGAAAGAATCGTGCCGAAGAAATAGGCGATGAAGTAGATGGCATAGGTGATTAACTGCGCTTTTGAAGGGAAGTTCGCGAAGAGCGAGAGCATTGCCGAGGCGCTGTCAATCGTGTCGCCGTATTCGCCCTGGACATATCTTGTGATAAGATCCGTAACGAGAATGAAATCCGCGAAGGATACTACCATCCAAAGGCCGTAGATAACGAGTTTTGAGCCGAGAAGCTGTTTGCTGTTGACGGGCAGAGTGAAGCTCAGATAGCCCTGCTGGCCGAAGAGCGATTTCTGATAATCATAAACAACAAAGAAGAAGGTCACGAAAATCAGGAGCACGGAAACAACCCAGCCGACTCCGCCGCCGATGAAGAGATACTTTTGCTTGTTGGCGAACTTGCCGAAGTAGAAAACTCCGAGAGCAACTATCTCAACGAGATAAAAGAGAGGGATAACCCTTGCACTTGCAAGGAAATCGTTTTTGAGAAGCTTGAGCATCTTGCCCTTAACTTTATCAGAACTGCCAGTCACTTGCAAACACCTCCTTGAATACTTCGTTGACGGTCTTGCCGGTGGATGTGAGATGAGGCACGGTATCCTGCATGAGCAGCTTGCCCCTGCCTATCATGATAATCGAATCGAGAACGCCCTCAATATCGTGGATAAGATGGGTTGACATCATAAGAGTCGAGCCCTCGGGGCGGTTCCTGATAATGGAATCGAGGATGAAATCTCTCGCCGCTGGGTCAACGCCGCCCATCGGCTCATCGAGAATATAAATCTTCGCGTTTCTGCACATGACGAGGATGAGCTGAAGCTTTTCCTGCTGGCCCTTTGACATTGTCTTTGCCTTCTGCTTATGGGGAAGCTGGAAAGTGTCGAGCATCTTCATCGCCTTGGGCAGATCGAAGTCATCATAAAAATCCGCAATGTATCTGACCGCGTCATCGGCAGTCATCCAGTTTGCGAGGTATGTTTTTTCGGGGAGATAGGCTACGAGCGATTTGCTCTTTGCGCCCGGTCTCAGGCCGTCAACAAAAACGTCGCCGCTGTAGTCGTTGATAAGGCCGGTGAGAATCTTGATGAGCGAGGTCTTGCCGCTGCCGTTCGGGCCGAGCAGACCTATTATCTGACCGTCTTCAAGTCCGAAGGAAACGTTGCGGAGCACCGTATTGCTGCCGTAGGACTTTGTCAGATTGTTTACTCTTATTATTTCGGACAAATTGAACCCTCCGTTCAAATTAAAGTTCGCATATTTTCACAGATATATTATAGCATCTATTATAATAAAATAAAACAGTAATTTTTACAGAATTTGAAAGCGATATTAACTTATTTTTAACAATTGGATGAAAAAGCCGCGCCCCGAAGGACGCGGTGTCAATTCACATACAGTGCTTTATTATCGGCACGGACATAACTATTGAGCCGAGCAATATGAAGATATGAAAAACACTGTGGCAGTATTTATAGCCGAGCCTCTGCAAAACGAAGAATATCATGCCCGAAGTATAAACCGCTCCGCCCGCTATGACGAGAACAATGAAGCTGGTCGGGAACGCCATTCGCATCCATTTGAGAGTGAAGATAACTCCCCAGCCTGCGAGAAAATAGGCACCGTAGGATATGACCCTGAATTTTTTCATATCGATTGCAGTGAAAACTATGCCGATAATCGAAGTGACGCAGACTATCGAGAAGGAGACCCAGGCGACCGTCGGATTGACTCGGCGGATTCCCGTGAGCGCGACGGGCGCGAATGAGCCCGCTATGAGGCCGTAGATATCGCAGTGGTCAATAACCCTCATTATTATCTTGCCTTTGAGGGATTTGCGCGGATCAAGCCCGTGATAGACGCTTGAAATACAATAGACAATTATCATCGACAAGCCGTAAACTATACCCGAGAGAATGCCCGCGATATTATGATGCCAGCCCGCTCTGCCGACGCATACAATCAGCACAACCAGCGAGGCCGTAAACTGCGCCGACAATATGGGTTATCATATTCATTTTTTCTTCGCTGTAGGAGTAGCGCGGGAGCTTATGCTTTACCTTCACGCGGTCACTTCCTTTCGTTTCAAATGAAGTATATGCCGAAATTTATTGACAATGCCGCCTTCGGGCGGTAGAATTGTTTATAAGAATATCAAAGAAATGCGGTAATGATATGAAAATAATTTCTGCCGAATATCTTAAAGAAAACGATAAAATCAAAGCGGTTGTGCGCACCGACAAGGCCGGTTTTGACGCCTGCCTTATGATCGGCTGCTGCGTTTTCCCCGATGAATTCAATATCGAGGAACCCTATGACAGAAAATCGCACGTCTTTCATATTGACGGGCATTACTGCGAGGGCGCGGAGAAATTCGCCCTGCTTGTAAAGAAACATAAAAAATCGCGCAGGCCGAAGAAGCTGAAGTTTGATTTCAAGCCAGTTTTCGCCGATGAAAGCGCCCTGCTCGACGAATACAACAGCCGTTTCGAAATAAAAAAAGAGGAAAAAGAGACAGTCGCAAACGGCGTTGTTTACACGCATTATCTGATTGAGGATAAGAACGCCGCGCCCGTCAATGCCTTCACTTTTGAGATTGATACAAAGCTAGCGTCGCTCTATGTCGGCACTCCGGATGACGGTTACGAGAGCATAAAGGTCAAGGCGAAAGTGCCCGAAATGATTGATGCCGCGGTCAGAAACGGAGTTAAAGTTGTCGCGGCGATGAACGCCGATTTCTTTGATATGTTCGGCGACTGCCACCCTTCGGGATTATGCGTCAAGAATTCGAGAATAGTCGCAAACGCCGGCAGCCCCAGACCTTTCATCGGAATAAAAAAGGACGGAACGCCGGTTATCACCGATATCAATGAAAGTCCCGGTATAACAGACGAGATCTCGCAGGCGGCCGCGGGTCTTGAAATGATAGTCCAAGACGGAAAAATTGCCGATTACGGCCCTCTTGAGCCGTTCTCGTTTGTCCGCCATCCGCGCACCGCCGCTGGCGTAAAGAGCAACGGAACAGTCATCCTTCTCGCGGTTGACGGCAGAATTCCCGAGTATTCCAACGGCGCGACCCTCGTTGATCTCGCGGAATTCATGATAAAACTCGGAGCCGACCGGGCAATAAATCTTGACGGCGGCGGCTCCACGATAGTCTATACAAAATCGGAGCGAGGATTCGACCTGCGCAATTATCCGGCGGATCTTTTCCGCCCGCGCGCAAAGCTTATCCGCAAGGAGTTTGACGCTCTGCTGGTTGTTGAGAAATAAGTTGTTTCTCAATCCACGCCATAATGAGATTGACGATTTTCTCCTGCTGAGCGGGAGTCAGTTCCCTGTTTTTGGGAACCTTATACCATTTATTCAGGCATCCCCTGCAGCAGCAGGCGGTGGCGTGCATCGCCCTGAAGACGGGATGCCCGTGAGTCGGGGTCTGTTTACCGTCGTTGAGCGGCTGAGCGGGAGCGAGTTTCGTTTTCACGAAATCCTCCGCGTGTCTGCGAACGGTATCGAGACCCTTTTCTTTTATGTATTCAATATCTTTCCGGGTCAGATGAAAACTTGCCCTGAAGCGCGATTTTTCAAGCTTTTCAAGGGCTGTTTCGATGGACTGCATCAGTTCTTGACCTGAGCGAGCGAATAGACGAACCCGTTTACTGTCTCAAGATCCTTCGGGTTTTCCTTGGAATAGTCGCCGTTGATATAGAAGGCCCATCTCGTGCCCTCGGGAAGGTCGTAATTGACGACTTTCGTCTCGGTGAGCTTGCCCTTTTCGTTGACTGTGAATTCGGCAACCTTCATCTTTTCGAGCGCTCCGCCGAAGGTCTTTTCGGTAGTCCAGATTTCATAGCCGTCGATGGTGCCGTCCTCCCTGACAACATCCCAGAAGAAATGGTGATTCAGGCCGGGCTTGCCGTAGATGGTTCTGATCGCAGTGCGCGATTTGGTTTCAATCGTCTCGGGCGCCTTTTTGGCGCAGGAGCAGAGTGCGCCCGCAAGGCACAGAACAGCAAGAATTACGGAAATTACTTTACGCATTATATTTTACCTCACTTTTATCTTATAGCAACGCTCATTGCGAGCAGAAGCTGGGCCGTATAATAGGTCGAAAGCTCCGCCGTGACGAGCGTATTTTTCTTTTTTACGGGTGCGAAATAAAGGAATGCCAGACAGGTGTCGCTTATCATGAAGAGGCATGAGCCGATAAGAGCGATTATATTCGCGGCGCACACATCTTTCAGGACAATATATATACACATCGCGATTTTCCAGGCAAGCATGCCGTAGTAAACGCTGCAGACTATCTGGAAAGTTCTGTTGATCTTCATCCTGAAGAGCTTTATCAGCACATAGGCGACAACTCCGACAACCGGCAGCGCAAACAGGGTAAGCGGCTCGAATCCGCTGACCGAAGAAAAGGCGAAAATATAGAAAATATGCCCTATCAGAAAGTATGCGAGGCCTACCGGTATAAGCTTTTTCCTGAAAGTCGGGGCAATCTCCTTGACTCCGAGGAAAACGTCGCCGCAGAAGCCGAACATCAGCGCAAATATTATGAAGCTGAAATATTTGATATGCTCTCCGCCCTGCAGATAATTGCCGTAAACCGCGACGCTCAGGAATCCGAAACTCGCCATAAACTTGCAAATCATGCCTTCAAAGGATTTGTTTTTTCTCCTGAATCAATATGTAAATTACCGTCATCAGTTATTCCCCCTGACCGATATTGCCCATTTTCCGTATTCTTCAAAGCCGCATTTCTCATAGAATTTCAGCAGTCCGTCGTTTCTGCAGAAGAGAAAAGACGGTTTTTCTGCGTCCGCCATAAACGGAACCAGCGCCGATGCGAGCCCTCTGCCGCGCGCTTCGGGATTTGTAACAACAGCGCCGAGCAGGATGCTCTTTTCGCCCTCAAAAAGGCGAAGACAGGTTGCGAGCAGTCTGCCGCTCTCCGCAATGCCGCCGAACTTCGCCGCGCCGTGATTTATCCTTGCGCAGATATCGGCTTTGAACGCCCCGAATTCCCCCGTCGGAAAGCCCGCAAGATCAAGCAGATCATAGATTTCCCTGAAATCATATTCGCTCACGAAGCCTTCGGGTTCGGGGTATGAAGCGGGAATGAATTTTACAATATATGAGCTGTCCGAAATGCTCAGATTAAGCTTCTCGATAACGGATTTCTCAGCCTTTACGGAATTATATCCCGCGGTGTTGAGAAACGCCGAAATCTCTTCTAAATCAGCGCTTTCGACGGCGCAGACGGTTGCGTTGCCGTCAATAATACTCAGCGCCGCAGAATTGCCCTGAATATAGAAACGCACAAAACCGGAATTGCTGAATCCGTAGGTTTCGGCGAGCGCGGTAACTGTTGCCGCAAAAGGATCGGCAGGCAGAAAGCCGAGTTCATTTTTATTTTCCGCGAGTTTTATCATTGAGCAAGCTCCGCTATCATCGCTTTCGCAAGGTCCCTGACCGATTCGATATCCTCATATTTGCAGACGCAGCAGGGTGAATGCAGATATCTGGTCGGCACGGAGATTGTCAGCACTTTTACTCCGCCGCGGCTCTTGTGAATTGAGCCCGCGTCATTTCCGCCCGCAACTCTCGTCTTGGTCTGCGCCTTGATATTATTGGCTTTCGCTACTTCGAGAGCCTTACGGTAAAGGTCGATATCATAGACGGTCGCCCTGTCCATAAACGAAATTGCGCCGCCGTTTCCGCAAACGCATACTCTCTTTTCGCCCCTGACTCCGCTGATATCCGCGGCGGTCGTGGATTCGAGAACTATCGCGTAATCGGGATTGACGGTGAACGAGCTCACGCCCGCACCTCTTAGGCCGACCTCCTCCTGAACGCTGAAGCTGAAATAACAATCGTATTCGAGCTCGGAGCGGATGAGATCAATCATAACCGCGCAGCCGGCCCTGTCGTCAATCGCCTTGGATTTTATGAATCCGTCTCCGAATTCGATGAATTCGCTCTCAAAGTGGATTTCCTCGCCCATTGAGACGAGAGAGAGCGCTTCTTCCTTTGTTTTTGCGCCTATATCGATATATAAATCGTCTTTTTTCGGGAGCTCCTGCTCCTCATCCTTT
>CAMUZD010000002.1 GCA_947165115.1 uncultured Clostridia bacterium | reverse complement strand
TTGAGCAATCCAGGACAACCTTTTCGGAAATCCAACCTAACTTTTGAGCAATCCAGGACAACCTTTTCGGAAATCCAACCTAACTTTTGAGCAATCCAAGACAACTTTTTGGCTATTTTTTCAGCAAATCAAACAACCCTTTTTGGTCAATGGCGTAGTTTAAGACAAGTTTTTTACGGTTTTCCGGAAGCTGTTTAAAGACTAAAATAAGTTCGGAAAGAAGCGGATCGGAAGGAATGTATCCAGAAGTGCGGAACATTTCACCTTCACCACCGATAAGCCAGTCAAGATTAACATTTAACGCATAAAGCGATAAAAGAACGGTGGCGGAGAAACCTTTAGAACCGCGTTCGATTTCAGAGTAGTAAGTTTGGGAGATTCTGAGCTTTTCAGCAAATTCGCCTTGATTAAACCCTAATTTTTTTCTTAGCGATTTCAAGCGGTTGTGCATTTTTACCTCCTATTGCAATTTTTTTTCTTGATTTCTAACGCAAAAAGCATTAAAAGCCAATTGTTTAACGGTTAAAAATTTAACCGCCAGCGAAATTGACAATAGGAGGAAAAATGAAAAAAGCAAAGAAAACCAAAAAGGAAATCAAAGAAAGGAAAGTGCTCTTCAAGATATATTTAATCGAGCACGATACAACGCAAAAAGCGATAGCGGCGGAACTCGGAATCTCGATGACTTCAATTTTAAAGTCAATCGAAAGAGGAGCGTTTGTGAGCGGACCGTTTGCGGAATGGTGGAGGAAAAACATTAAAAACGCCGAATCAAATTCGGCTGCAATGAACGGAACAAAGGAAGCCGCGCATGACATGCTGCGGAAACAGACGACGCAAGAGGTGGTGGCATGAAAAAAGAAACAAAAGAAAACATTATCGGTTTTATTTTTATGGCGGTTCTGGCATTCCTTATGGCTTATATGGTTGTCAGAGACATGGACAAAGACACGGCAAGAGAGTGCGGAATGAAAAGATTTTCACCGGCACCGCAATACTGCGAGCAATGGTGGGATGCAAACGGCGTGAAAGATGCAAATGCTGAATAAAATTCAGCGCAATTAACGAAACTTAGCGGATGATGCAAAACCTTTGGACAAGATCTGAGTTATTTAAAGCCCTTAATATAAGCAATGCGGCAATGATTAAAGGGCTGAAGCAGCTGAACGACGCAGGTCTTTTTTCATTCTCGGGGAAAAACGCCGCCAACGGCAAGCCGGAAAAGCTGTATAAGTTCAGCGACTTGCCGAAAAGGTGGCAAACCAAAATCGCGGATAAAATCCGCGAACAACAGACGAAGCAAGCGGAAACCGATGAAAATGGCGCCGGGCGTAACGATGTTACGACGGAACGACGCAACGACGACATTAAAAGCGGCGGCGTAGCAGGGAGTGAAAAAAGCCTTGCGGTTGCGGTTAAGTGCAAATACGGAGGGACTGTGAAAGAGAATCTGATGCTGGCGTGTGTGGCTTTTATTGAGGGTCGCGGAATGGGAGTCTCTGTTGAGGATGCAATCAAAGCGGCGCGTGAAAAGTACGGTGTGTCGAGATCGACCTGCTACAACTGGCTGAGAGCGGTCAAGGGAGCGCCGGATGAGGAAAACGGCCAGGTCAAGGATATTACCGGAGAGGTAATTGATTTTAAGGTAAAGACGCACACGACCTGCAGTGACGCTATCGAGTTTATGGTAGGCACTTTTTTACAGAATCAGAGGGTCACAAAGCAGCTTATTATTGAAAGGACGATTGAAAAGGCGAATAAGGAAGGCTGGAGAGTGGGTTCAAAACCGACTCTTTACGGCATTTTAGCGAATATTATTAAGCAAATTACACCTGCTTTGGTGCTTAAAAACGGCGGAACGACGGCATTCACAAAGAGTGTCGCGCCGCTTATGAAAAGAAACCTGCTTGCTTACAATTCTCTTGAAGTCATTGTCGGCGACCAGCACATCTGGGATTATTTCATTCAGCACGAAGGCAAGGTTTACAGACCGGAGTGTTACGTTTTTGTCGATATGGGTTCAAGGATGATTGTCGGCTTCAAGATGACGCTTGAGCACTACAATTCAATGGACGTTGCAAGTGCGCTTTACGAGGCGTGCAGGTTCGGGATCCCGGAAGCGATATATACGGATATGGGTAAGCCGGAACTCTCGAAATATGTTGAACAGATGTGCAGGAATCTTGAGGGTTTATGCACTTTTACGGATTTCGGCAGGATTAACGACATGCAGATACCCGGAATGGAGGATCTTGTTAAAAGCGAGGGTGCGGAGGATATTTATTTTAACCATGTCCAACATTTGGTGGCTATCGGCAGACGTCCGAACTCCAAACCGATCGAGGGTTACTTTTCAATCATTGAAAGAAAGATGAAGGATGTGACGGGAGGAGTCGGCTATGCAAAAAAGGTTGACGATCCTGACGAGAATTTAAGGCTTATTGCGGCGGCTGAAAAGCTCAAGAAAAACGGCGGACTGCTGACGCTTGACGAATTTATGCAGTGTGTTTTCAAGGTTTTCAGCTGGTGGAACGAGCACCTTGTTTCAACTGACAAAATCATTCCTTACAAGAGGTTTTTCGCTAATTTGGAACAGCACCCGAGACCGATTCCCGATGATTATCACTTTGATTTCATGCTTCTGCCTGAAAAAGAAGTGAGTGTCAGAAGTTCGCAAATCAGTGTAAACGGGTTTGTGTACTATCACCATGAATTGTCAAGATATTCAAGTAATTACGCGAAAAACAAGAAAGTTCTGGTGAAGTTTCACCCGGATGATCCGGAAAGGGTTCACATTTTCGACGCACACACGAAGGAATATCTGGGAATGCCTGAAATTGTCAACAAAATCAATCCGAAAGATCCTGAACAGGTGGCAAAATGGATGGAGACGCAGAAGCACTTGCAGAAGCTGTGGAGGAATTTCATCGACAGGTATGAACCGAAGGGCGAATCGCTGAAGGTAAAGCAGGTTGCATCGAAGGCCGAAAAGATGGCTGCTGCGGCGGAAAGACAGGAAGAAGTAAAGAGAATTGTTAAGGAAAGTAAGAAGAAAATCAGCCAAAAAGAGGCTGATCTGATCTTTTTGAACGGGAAAGAGGCTTAGGAGGATGCCGCGTCTGACAGACTGCGGCAAAAGAAGAATTTTAAAGGTAGGAGGAAAAATGGAAATCAAGGAGAAGATGGAGGCTGCGGGGCTCAACGCGGCAAGCGTCGCAACGGAACTGGGGATCGGGAAAAGTTCGGTTTATGCTATCGCAAACGGGACTTACACCGGGAAACCGGCGATTGCGGACAAGGTAAAGAGTTTTATTGAGTCAAGGTATGAAGAGGCTGAAAGGGAGAAACGCGAGGTTTTTCTGACACTTAAACAGAGGGTTTTTCTCAGGGGTCTGGAGTTTTCTTACGAGGATTCGGAGCTGCTCGCTATCTGCGGACCTTCGGGCGTGGGGAAAACTTTCACGGCTGAAAAGTTCGCGGCGGAACATGCGGGCGTGATTTATTTCAAGGTAAAAGAAGGCTTCGGCTGGAAGAACACGCTTTCGGAAATCGCGGCTTTGTTTGACCGGAACGAGCACGGCACATCAAGCGACATGATGAAAACAATCCTTTCGGCGGTCAAGACAAGCGGCTGCAAGATGCTTATTATTGACGAAATCGAACACATTTTCATGGACACGAGGAAGACGGCTTTCCTTAAAAGGGTGGCGTTTTTCCGCGAAATCCAGGAGGCGTGCGGAGTCGGTGTCGCGCTGATCGGACTGGATGTCCTCGAAAGCGAGCTCAGATTTGCGGCGAAATCGTATCTGACAAACAGAATCGACTGTCTGCTGAAAGGCGAGGCGGTGGATGCTCAGGAAATGCGTGTTTTCTGGGAAAATGTGCTGAATATGCCCTACTCAAAGAACTTGGATGCTATTTTCGAGAAGGCAAAAATGCACGGAAATTTAAGGATTTTAAAGAAGCTGGCAAGGCGCGCGGCGGCAATGGAAGGCAATATCGACGCAGCGCTCAGGTTTATTTTTATTTAACGTTTTATGGAGGAATGTCATGAAAAAGCAGAACAATGAAAGAAGGTTTGTCGATTTCGATCCGGCTCTATATGCGTCTGTAAAGGAAAGCATGCCGGTCAAAGTTTTTTTCGATGAAGACGAAATCGCGAAAAAGAAGGCTCAGCACTTTGAAAACTGCGTAAGACTCGACTTTGTAGAGCAGGAAAAGAAGGAAATGCTCTCTGAGAAAAACGCGGAAATCAAGAAAATCAAAACCGAGATCGCGAAAGACATGGCAGCCGTCAAGAAAGGTTACCGCGAAGAGATCAAGGATGTCTATCTTGTTCCGAATTTCGACGAAGGAAAGATGGAGTACATCACGGCTGACCGTGAGATCGTACAGTCCAGAAAGCTCAGACCTGACGAGATGCAGGACAACGTAATCAGCCTGGCAAATTAGGGGGACAAGATGTGTGAAGAACAGAAAAAGATGGTCCAGGTGACTCTGGAAGAGATGACGAAAGAGAGCGTTCTGAACGGCGGAAAGGCAATTTTTCTCCGCACGGGCGAACTTCCGAAAATCGAAACAAAGAAAGGTGCCCAGTATTTGGGAACGCTTGAATCTGTTGTCGATTTCGCAAAAAAGAGAGTCTTTGAGGAGCAGGAGGCGCACCTTGAGATCAACTATTCGGCAGGGACGGCGACACTTGTGACACGCGAACAGTATGACAGCGGAATCACGGTCAAGGGAAGCCTGATTCAGGGATCGGCTCTGAGCAGATTCAGAATCAACACTGAGAATCCTTTTTCACTTGAAAGCTTTGCTAAACTGGTCAGGCAGAACAGGCTTTACTTTAAGGATCAGGACAATTCGACCCTGCTCAAATCGATCGAAAAGTTCAATGCTACACGCAAAATCCAGCTCAAAAATGAGAATGACCGCAGAGGCAACGTCAACGCAGGTCTGGTCGCCGAATGTCAGCAGACGATCCAGGAGAGCTTCATTCTCACGATCCCGATTTTCGAGGGCTATCCGAAGACGGATGTCAAGGTCGATGTTTTCACGGAAGTGACGGACAACGGTGTTTCAATAGAGCTTGAATCGGTAGATCTGACCGAGCAGATCGAGCTGAAAAAGGAGAACCTGCTCAAAGATGTCAAAACCAGGGTTCTGGCTGAAAAGAAAAGTGTCGTAATTATTGAGAGATAGGAGGAAAAGATGCCGAAAAAGAGAGAGATTGACGGAATTACTTACTGGCTGGATGCGGAAGGCGCAATGAGGCCGGAAGAGGCAATCAGCAAAGCCGACAAGCAGAAAGAAGAAATCATCGACGATATTTTCGCCGGTGTTTTTCATGCGAGAGGCAAGATTGCGGACTTCAAAAAGCACATCACCGAGGCACTTGATGCCTACATCGAAAAGCTGGCAAAAAAAGCAAAAGTCGAAGGCTGGAAGGGAAACATCACGCTTCAGAATTACGATGCGACACGCAGAATCATGATCAGGAAATCGGAGATTCAGATTTTCAATGAAAAACTTCAGTTCGCGAAGACGAAGTTCGACGAATGGGTCGTAAAGAAAACGCAGGGCGGTGATGCGGATCTGTCTGAAATCGTGCAGAAGGCGTTTGAAGTTGACAAGGCCGGTCAGATCAACAAGTCGTTTTTGTTCAAACTTTTGCGTTATTCGATCAAGGATCCGGAGTTCAAAAAGGCGCAGGAACTGCTCAGAGAATCGATCGAAACAGCGGGAACGAAGACTTATATTTTGTTCCAGATCAAGAACGAGAAGAACGGCTGGGACAATCTGAGTATCGATTTTCAGAGCCTTTGATGCAAGTGCCGCATTCAATGCGGCGCAATGAACGAAACAAAGAGTGTTGAAGGTTGCCCGTCGGTGGGGCGGCGGGCTTCCTTGAAGGTTCTTTGAGACGTGATGCAAATGCCGGATAAAATCCGGCGCAATGGACGGAGGCGAAGGTGAGACAGAAAAACATGAGAGCGATCTTTGCAGTCGCGCACAATGCAGGTTTGGATGAAGACGACCTGCACCGGCTTATTTCAGCGAAATACAACAAGGAAAAGTTCCGTTTTATGACGGATGACGAGGTGGCTGATTTCAGGGCTTACGTCTGCAAAAAACCAATCGCCGGATACAATCCGACGGCAATAAACGGAGATAGCGGATTTTGGTTTGTCGAGGCGGAAAGGCTGACGATGACGCTGCCGCAATGGATCAAGATCAAGGCGATTCTGCACGATATCAAGTGGACGGCGGCTAAGTTCAGCAACTGGGTTGTATCACACAAAATGGTGCCGTTTTGGAGCGGAAAGGTCGAGGATATCTATCCGTATCAGGCGAGAGGGATCATTGCCGGATTGGAGAGAATAAGGACGGCGATGATAAAAAAGGGTTTGAGGGGAAACAAAAATCCAGCCGCCGCACACGATAAGGAATTTAGGGAATCTAAGGAATTTAAGGAGTTTAACGGCGGCGAATAATGGCTTATTCAAAGGAAATAATTGAAAAAGCGCGCCGGTTGTATGCCGGCGGGATGAGTGTGGCTGAAATCGAAAGAAAGATGAAGGTTTCACACGGCACTATTCAGAACTGGATCAAAAAATTCAAGTGGGATTCGCCGGATCTGGTCACGGACCGGACGGCTGAGCAGCTGAAAAAGCAGATAAAAAAGATCGTAGCATCCGGCGAGCTGACCGAGAAACAGGCGCGGACGGTCGAAAAGCTGTCGAAAGCTGTTGAAAGGATCGAGCGAAGCCAGAAGAAAGAACTTGACCAGATAAAAGTTGAAAAACAAAAACAGAATTTTGAAAAAAAGCAGGTCAAGGTTGAAGTTATAGGAGACTTGCGGAAGAAATTCTACGACAGCTGTTATCAATATCAGCGGGAGTTCTGGCAGGACAAGCACTTTGCGAAGATCTGTCTGAAATCGAGGCAGACGGGTTTTTCATATACGGCTGCGGGTGAAATGATCGTCAATGCACTCGAAAAGCAGAGGGATCAGATTCTGACTTCGGCTTCGCAGGATCAGGCGTTAATTGTCAAAAGATATGCTGCGGGATGGGCGCAAAAGCTGGGGATCAACTGGCTGCCGGACGGTGACAAGTGCATGATTCTGCCGGGTGGCTTCAGGCTCTGGTTTCTGCCGCCGAATCCGTACACGATTCAGGGTTACACGGGCGATATTTACATTGATGAATGGTCGTGGATCCGGAAAGGAAAGCTGCTTTACGACGTGCTGGCTCCGTCGCTCACGGTCGGAGACAAAAGACTTTGCGGATGGTCAACTCCTTATACGGCGGACACTTATTTCGGCCAGGTGTGGAACGCAAAAGAGGACGAAACGCCGTTTCACAAGTATTCGATAGATATTTACCGGGCAAAAGAGCAGGGACTTGATGTCGATATTGACAAGATAAAGGCGATGTTCGACGCCGAGACGTTCGCCCTGCTCTATCTCTGCCGGTTCTTCACGGATGAGAACGCTCTGCTCAGCGTGGTCGATGTGCAGGATGCGGTTGACGAGACGTCTGAAAGGCTTGTTGACGGCTGGGTAAATGCCGGAACGGACATCGGCAGACACCATGACCTTACGGCGACGGCTCTGACTGAAAAAGCACTGGACGGCAACATCTGGCTGAGAAAAATCGTGGTTCTTGACAAGCTGGACTGGGATGAGCAGGAACGGCGGCTGCTTGCTCTGCACGGGCTCTGGCGGATTCAAAAGCACTGGATCGACAGAACGGGATCGGGCGACATGCTCTCGGAAAATCTTCATAAAAAACTGCATGAAAAGATCGTTCCGGTCTGGTTCACGATGCAGAAAAAAGAGGAAATGGCGCTCAATTTGCAGCGGATTTTCCAAAAGAAGATGATTCGGATCCCGAACAACAGAGACCTGATAATGCACCTTCACGCTATCAAGAAGATCGCGACGGAGGCGGGTTTCAAATACGACTCAAAGCGGAACGAACAGATAAAACATGCGGATATGTTCTGGGCTCTGGCTCTGAGCTGCATGGCTTATGACACGAGATCAAGGATTGTAACGAGTGATAATTTTGAGGTGTTCTGATGAGGTGCCCTTATTGCGATCACACTAAATCGACAGTTGTTGATACCTACCGGCTGACCTTGGAGATAATAAGGATCCGCAGGTGTGACAGGTGTAAGAACTACTGGCAGACGGTGGAAAAAGTCGATCGGAAGGTCAGTCCGCCGGAAAAAGCGGAAGAGAGGATTCAGATGAATTTGTTTGAGGCTAATGATGACAAAGAGAATTAGGGTTTTCAACTCTCCTGAAGAGCTGGCTGAGAGTGCGAAAAAGAACGCGGAATACTGGATCAATAAGGGCATCACTTTCGCGTTCGGCGGCTTCGGAGACGTTTTTATGATCGCGCCGTGCGATGAAAAGGGAAATCAGACGGGCAACGGTGCTCAGCTGTTTTTTGAGAGCATGGATATTGAACAGAGGTTCTTCGAGGCTTTCAGAATGGTTGTTGCGCATACGCCGGGGAAATACAGGGTGAGCAAAATGGGCTATATGCAGAAGGTGGTGTTTGCGCCGAAAAAAGAGGAAACGGAGGAAACCGCCCGGATGGAATCCGGCGGAATGAACGGAACTATATTTGAAGGAGGGAAGGAATGAAGCCGTTTAGGTTCGTCGATCTGTTCTGCGGCGGCGGAGGAAGCATAACCGGCGCGATCAACGCTCTCAGGAATGCAGGAATACAATACGAAGGGCGCGGATTCAATCACTGGGATACGGCAATCAGGACTATTCAGGCGAATCATCCGGAGATCGTTCCGAATTTCAACAGGGCTTGTTCGCCGATCGAATCCGTTCTTCCGGATGAGATTTTCACGGATGATCCGGAGCGCATTGACGTTGTATGGGCGTCGCCTTCCTGTACGCATCACAGCATCGCAGCCGGAGGCAAGCCGAAGAGCAATCAGCTTCGGAGTCAGCCTGAATACCTTCTTCCCTATCTCCGACTGACCAAGTGCCGCAGAATGTTCATCGAGAATGTCAAGGAGCTGCGTGACTGGGGTCCGCTGCTTGATAGTGATATGACCTGGAAAGGCAGACAATACAAGGCCGGAACGCCCGATCCGCGAAAAAAAGGATTGTTTTTCAATCTGTGGTTCAGGGAAATTAAGGCGAGCGGGTACAAGGTAGAGATGCAGATTCTGAATTCAGCCGACTTCGGCGCGGCGACATCGCGTGAAAGGCTTATTATTCAGGCTGTAAGGACTTCATTGGGAGAGAAGGTTATATGGCCTGAGCCGACACACCTTCAGGATCCAGGCTTGTTTTCCGACAAATACAAACCGTGGAGAACTGCGGCTGAGATCATAGACTGGAACATCCCCGGCAGAAGTATTTTCGACAGGGAAAGACCTCTGAGCGCAAACACGCTGAGGCGGATCGCCGCCGGAATCGAGAAATTCTGGGGAGACATGGCGGAACCCTTCCTGATACTTCTCCGGGGAACCCACGACAGTCAGTTGGCGAATACGGCGATTCCGCTTTCCAGACCGCTGCCGACCATTACAACGAAGGGCGATCACTTCGCACTGATAAGACCTGTGTGGCTGGATCAGGCGCACACTAAGAACGACGGTGTTTCCGGAACGGTGGATTCTCCGCTGAACACGATCACCTGTTCGCACGGAACGCACTCCGTTATAGTACCGTTTATCAGCCGGTATAACGGCGGCGACAAGCGCAATCACAGCATTGATGCACCTCTGCCGGTGATTGACACTTCGAACAGATACGGGGTTGTAGAACCGTTATTTATTCCGCAGCAGAGCAAAGGAACGGTAAAACCCTCTTCAAATCCTCTTTCAACGATATCTACAAGCGGAGCTATCGGGTTTGTAACACCTCTGATCGATAAATATTACGGAAGCGAGACAAGTGCGCACGAAGCCGACAAACCTCTGGCGACGATAACGACAAAAGACAGGTTCGGCTTGATTCAGGGTCGGATACTGACAACGCCGGACGGAAAGCAGTATAAACTTGATATTACACACAGGATGCTCACTGCCGGGGAACTGGCAAGGGCGACGAGTTTTCCTGAAGGATACGTTTTTTCCGGCGGCGATACTGCCGCCAAAAAACAGATCGGCAACGCGGTGCCGCCTGTATTGGCAGAGGCTCTGTACAGAGCGGTTTTGGATAATTAAAAAAGGAGGTGTAAGGATGCTCACATTTATCCTGAAAAGAGAATGGTTCGAGAAGATCGAGCGGGGCGAAAAGACGGTGGAATATCGGGAGGTTAAGCCTTACTGGACGCATAGGATTCAAACCGCAGGATGCCTTGGTATTCTATACAGTGAATCACTTTTTTTAAAATGGCTTAAAAGTTTTGGTCAGCAAGGTGTAACAACAACTTATACCTACGCGAAATTTCGCCTCGGATACACTAAGACGTGTCTCAATGCGGTAATCGACAGGATTGCAATAGTTGACGGCATAAACACGGATCTAAAGATCGATAAACCGGTTTATGCTTTTTGTTTTCATTTAGCTGAAAATTAGACTTGGTGAGTGAAAAAAAGGAGGAAGGATGATTGTAAGATTTGACACAGAAAAAGAAGCATCCGATCGGTTCAAGCTGCTGTATGTCCAGGCTCAGGAAGATGTCAGGAAAGGCGAACTCAGAGCCTGTGACATTATTAAGTGTGAGCGGAGACTAATCGTTTTTCGTCAGAAATTTCATACGTTTTATTATCTTGGCCACGAAGGCGAATTTCCGTGCATTCACGCTAAAATATGTCCACACGGATCGATCGAAGATTTGCAGACGCTTTGGAAGATGCAGCGCATATTCGAGGAGGTGTAGGATGAAAACTACAATTTTGGTGCTTTTGGCAAAGAAAAAGGCGATGAGATTGAAAACGGCCAGTAATGCTTGTTTTCGCTCTGGATGCGGTCAAAGCAAAGAGGAAGCGTGTTCGCAAACTCAAAAGGATTTGACGAGACAGCAAGTGAGGAAGCAAGCGAAGTTAAACAGATTTCGACTTTATGCGCGTATTCCAAAAGAAAGTAAATTGATAAAAGCCTATTGCGAAGCCGTTTACGCAGCAATAGAGCAAGGACAAGCGGTCGGTTGTTTTCCATCAAATAACGATAGCATTGAGCAACAAAAACAGAAAGATCGTTGCGGATTCTCTGAAAATCTTTGTCGGAAGTCGCGACAATGTAACCTGATAGAATTAGCGGATCTGATTTGCCCAGAAAAGCACAAATTTGACTACGAACTTGACGATTTGCTTCAATCAGACTTTCAATATCAGAAAAATTTACGGGAATCATGGGAAAAAAACCTCCAAAAATATAGCTATTTTAACGTTATCAGAATTAAAGGTTAAAGGCAATAAAGGGGAAAGGATGTTAAAAATTCAAGAACTGTTAGATATGGTGACTCCAATTTTTACCATGCCAACACACAGAAGCGTTTGGGACGCTTATGTCATTGGATATCGTGATGGAAAAAGTGACTTTATGAAAGGTTTAAAAGATATTATCGATGAAAATCGGCAACATGATGAATATGGGACAATGACAATGGCGGCAATAGAATTAGCACTTGAAAAAGAGCTGGGAAACGATACAATAACAAAGGAGGATGGAGATGAGTGAAAAAAAGACAACCTTTTCAGAAAACCCGTTCCGTAAAGATGGTATTTCAGATGAAATGTGGTTTGATTCTTGTGAGCGATTCGGAGAAGACCTAACAAGGGAGGTTATAAAAAAGAAACTCCCGGAATGGAAGGCATTCGATGAAAAAATGGATGCCGTGTTTAATTCAAAAGAAACCATCTGGGATTATAAGCCTTCAGAAAAGGAACTCGGCGAAATTTGCGAAAAAATGTCTCTCACTTCAAAAGATATAATTACAGAAAGTCGCAACGGTAAAAATCGCTTATTTTGCTTAATGGCTTTATTTAAATTAAGGAAGCAAAAGAAGGATTTAAAACGTGTGATGGAAGAATACGATATTATTTACCCAGGGATTCTTTAAGCCTTTTTAAACGATCTTTTTCCGTTTTTTTAGCAGATTTTTCATAAAATCGTTTAAGATCTAAGTAAATTCCGGTTTCATCACCCATAATATCCAGCACGGTTTTATTTTTAGGGGAATTGGCTGCAATATATCTGGCAACAGCCCCCAACTTTTTTTCTGGCTCAAGTTCTCGGCTTATTCTCTTTAATGTATCTAAACGTTCATCTTGGGGAATTTTATAATCTGTTAAATATTTTTCCAACTTATTTACAGACTGTTGATATCCAGGGGCATTTTCTATGAACATCTTCCCTTGTTCTGCATCACCCCTGATTGCTTTGAGAAACTCGCCAAAAGTGTACCGTGTTACATATTCATTCAAAGTTTCACTTATTCCCTTAACAAACACATCTTCACCGTGATATTTTATCATCTGTCTGTTATGCTCTAATTCGTGGTGCAAAGAGTACAAAGCTGCGTATTCAACAAATTTCAGAGATTTCCCTTGTTCTATTTTATCAAAAGCATTGCTTAAATCACGCAAAGGATTAAAAATCCACTGTGTGCCGTTTTTGTCTTTAATGGCAAAATCTAAATCTGAAAGATAAAACCGTCCTCTGGAATTAGTTCCTGCAAAAGTTATTTCATAGTCTTTCCATGTTTTAGGCACAAGACCAAGGGACTCAAAACCATAGTTAAAGATTCTTGTGTTAGTTTGTAATTTTCTGAATTTGTTACTTAAAAATTCCAATTTTTTCTCTTTCTCTTCAGGGGACATATCTGAAGGAGTACCAACGACAGACCCCATATTTCTCGCCCGGCTATTAGGTTTTTCCTTCCCAGGTCGCTCAAGTTCCCTTTCGCCTTCAAAATACGCAACATGTGTGGTTCTGCAGCGGAAGTGGTAAGGCGGCAGTTTTATTCCGAGGCGTTTGATGTCTTCATCGCTGATTTCGCCTTTCATGGTTTTGCCGCTGATCATGGGCTGGGCTGCTTTATATGCTTTCAAATCGTGCTTTTCGGCTGCATGGATTATTTTGTCATACTGTTTTCGGAAGTCAGCGACTTTAAAGACTTTGTTGTTCATTGCGCGGCAGATGGGTGTGGTTTTGTTGTCGATGACGGCAACGATTTTGACGTATTGAACTCCGGCGGTTTCATAGCCGGAAACGTGACCCATGTTCTGGATTTTGGTTAAGGTGTGGTCGGCCAAAAGTTCCCAATAGGTTTTTGAGTCGGTGACATGGTCTTCGAGAGCAATTTCAAGGGTTTTGGCAAATTCGCGCTTGGTTCCGCCGCGTTCCAAAAGATCTCCGAGCTCGCGGTTTATGATGTCGGAGGTGTCTTTTGAGAATTTATCGCGGATGTACCAGCCGTTGAACTCATCAAGAATGTTGAGGGCTCCAAGGTCGGCATCATCAAGGGAATAATCGATTTTGAAGGGTTTGCAGACTTTGCGCTTGCCTTCGGTATAGGCTTCCATTGAGGCTTGCAGGAACGGAGCTTCGGCGAGTGATTCGAGTTTCTGGCCGAGGGTTTTCTCAATGTCTTTCAGAATGAAGTCAAGGTCTTTTTTGGTCGCCGGGTTGTCGAGGCCTTTTTCCTGTAAATAGGTCAGGTGCTTCAACAGAAAATCGCGGTCGGCGGCCTTGTGGGCTTTGCTGAGTGCGTTTTTAAGGTTGCGGATCAGGTCTTCGAGCTTTAGTTTTTTCACGCTTTTGCGGACTTTGGCGAAGTAAGCTAAAGACATTGGAAGCCTCCTATTTTCTGTTTCCTGAGACGTCATGGTATGGTGTCTCTACGGAGCCCTGGAGGCATTCAATGACGGCTTTCAGCTTTTCGGAGTAAGCCTTGAGGTCTGCGATATTGTTGAGCAGTTTCAGCATCTTGACTTCGTCGGGATCGTCGCGGCTGATGCGCTCGAAAACGGGCTCATCGGGAACGCGGCAGAGTCTTTGCCTGATTTCCGGCTTCGTCTGAACAGTAGCCGAACAGCTCGTTGAGACGATCAATGAAAGTATCAGCATCGTGAGCAGCAACACATTCTTCATTTTTTTTGACCTCGATTTTATTGGTTGTTTCGATGTTGCGGATTTTCGTGAGATATGCCGAAACGGCGGTGACATCCCCTTCTATCCTGGCGTATTCAGCGCGTAAGGTTTCGACTTCGGCGGTGAGTGCTTTGATTTCCGCTTTCTGGGCGGTGATCCGGTCGGACTGGCGTTCGATGGTGAACCAGAGGATATAGAAAAGGATCACCAGAAAGGCGGTGATTATTTCTTTGCGGTAATGAAAAAGCAGGGCGAAGCTCATTGTTTCTCCAATATTTCGAGATCGAAGGTTTCAACACCTTCAAGCATCTGCATGAAGGTTTTCATTGCGGCGCGGGAGGAAAGAAGATAAGCGTTGTTGCCGCTGATTTCAGAACCGATTCCGAGCAGGATACAGCCGCGTGTGTCTCTGGGTGCGCTGTTTCCGGCGTGAAAGAGGATTCCGACTCTGCCGGGCACGTCGCAGACTTGAAAGGTCTCACCGAATTTAGAGCTGACTAAACGGCGGCAGACGTATTTTCCGGCGGGAATGCAGCTGATCTGTGGTTTGTTGTTGAGCCACGGCAGCTCAAGGGTTCGGCAGCTCCAGCGGAGGTTGCGGGTCTGGATATAGAGAATGCCGGAAATGCTGTTTTTGAAGCAGCGGACACGGGTCAAAGTTGCTGTTATCATACTATTTTCGCTCCTGCTTTTTTGAGTTCGTAAGCTAAAAGTTTGCTGAATTCTTTGCTTAATTCCGGCGTGACGGCTACGAGCTCGCTGTCTGCGTTGTCGGTAAAACGTTTGATTGCGTCTTTGAAGAAGGGCTTGCCTTCACGGGGAGGGATTACAACTTTTTTCCGAATATATGTTTTTCCACCTAATTGGAATTTCAGTGCTTTTCGGTTTTTTGGCTGAATTACTATCTGTCCGTGACCGTTATGAACACGCCAGGCATAAACTTTATTCGTGCCTACTACGTAATACTCTCCTTTTTTGGTGACATGAATACTGCGCCGGAGTTCGCCTGTAACGACGGGAACTGTCTCGACGACTGCGATTGCACGGATGCGGTGTGCGATCCGGGCTATAACTGTATTAAGATTTATGTTCATAAATCCCACTCCTTTGTGTCGTCGTCAGTTGTTTTTATCGGCTTGTTCCTATAGGGATTGACGAACTCCAATGAGCCGCTGAAACCGTTGTCACGAAGCAGTTTGTTTATTTTTCCCATAAGTAATATTTGTTCGGGATCTACAGTGATGCGATAGAACATTTCGAGCTGTGAATCTCCGTCGCCTTCGCCGCCGAGCTGACCGGCAGGAATAATATTAAGGAGGCGTGGCGGAACTCCGTGGGCTGCGATGATTTCGTCGCGGCTGGGATTTCCAATCTTGCTGAAATCCATTGCTGCAATGGGTGAAGAGACTGTCTGAATATTAAGATGTGCATTCTCAAAAGGCAATCCGAGGACAAGAGTCTTGTGACTGTTGACAACTCCTTTTGTCTGTTTTAGTGCGTCGGCGATGCGGTTTTTTACATCTGGTGCGAAATCTGCGCCTTCGAGGGCTACGATAAGATCGGGGATTGCACCGTTCTCGAAAAAGCTAGAAAAGAAAATTTTGACCGATTTATCAAGGCGAAGACATTCAAGCGCAAAAATCCATGTAGGATATCCGTAATATTTCGATAACGTGTTGATCTGCTTAATATGGTAGATGCTCACACCGTCATTATTTTCCGTGCTGTAGCGAGGATACCGTTCATCAGTGAAGACGCGCTGGACAAATTCTTTGTGGCCTTTCACTGAGAGCATTGTTTCGGGCTCGACAACATATATCTCTTTGATGCGACTTCCTGATTTTTTGATTTCTAGATAGCAGTTGCCTGTGTTTTCAAAATCCTGAGCAATTTTTGTAAAAATTTCCTCTATAGTGTCAAACTCCTTGAATGCGTTGACAAGGAAATCTTTTTCATCTTTCTCAATTTTGTAGGTTCCTGTGATTGCTTTTGTCTTGATTTCCAGACATCTGCCATGCCATGCGGATGTTCCGGCTGTTTCAAGGATCTCAGCAATTTCAACAGGCGGATATACTATATCAATATCCGTTTCCTTATCTTTGGTACTGCGCTCTTTTTGCAGACGAGTATACTTGATAATCGGTTCCGCTGCGGTTTTTGTTACCTCAACGGTAATTTTTTCAGCTTTTTTTGTTTCGTCCACGGTTCAACTCCCTAAAAAAACGTCAACAAGAGAAAAATTGCAGAAAAAAAATGAAAATCCAATGTAAATACGGCTATTTACATTGAGAACAGAAAAAAGAGGGGAAAAATAATTGTCGGAGCGCGGGCAGCTTGCCCGCTGATTGAAATTTGAGGCCGCCGACTTAGGGAACTTAGGGAATTTAGGGTGTCTAAGGTGTTTAGGGAGCGGCAAAGAAAGGAGAACGGAATGGGAAAGAAAAAGCTGACAGAGATAAGGATCGAATTTATTTCGCTGGTCGAGAATCCGGCGAATGAGAAAGGGATTGTGTTTAAGAGTGCCGATGCAAATGCCGGATCCAATCCGGCGCAATCAACGAAGTTTAAGGTGGCGGCGGCGATCAAGAAAAGTGACGACGAAAAACATTTGGTTTTTGCGACTGTTTATGAGCCGGACACGGTGGATAGCCAGGGTGATTTCGCGGAAGCGGGTGAAATTGAAAAGGCGTGTCACCTTTTCCTTAATCAGTACAGGCAGGAATGCGTTGACACGGAGCATAATCAGAATCCCAACGGATCAATAATAGTCGAAAGTTTCATCAAGCGCGGATCAATAGATGAATTTCCGGAAACGAAAGACGGCGCATGGTGCGTTGTAATCAAGATCAGAGATGTCGAGATCTGGGACAAAATCAAAAACGGCGAAATAACCGGGGTTTCGATGTTCGGCAGCGCGATGAAGACGGAAGTGGAGAAATCCTCCGGCGATGCAAATGCCGAATCCAATTCGGCGCAACAGACGGAGTCAGCGGAAGGCAGAACGACAATAGTTGAAGCAATCAATAAGGGCGTTGAATCGCTCAAGGACTTTATTTTAGGTAACGAAAAGAAGGAGAACAAGATGAGTGAAGAACAGGTAAAAAAGATGATCGATGAAGCGGTTGCGCCGAAAGACGCGGAGATCGCGGAGCTGAAAAAGGCGGTTGAAGAGCAGAAAACAAAAATCGAGGAGCTTGAAAAACAGGGTTTCGGAAGAACAACCAGAGAAAAAGAAGATGGCGGCAATCCGGAACCGGCAAACTCGGCGTTTTAAGACACGAAAAAGATTTGAGCGGTAACAATATGCCAAAAAATGAGAATTTTCATTTTAAGACATGTTTAAGAACGAATAAGACATATTTTTGAATGGAGAAAACAATGAGCGTAATTGAACAGATGCGTGAACAGCTCGTCAAGAGCGGAACTATCGATCTCAACAAGATCGGTATCGGTAACAAGGTTCCTGAAGCTGCTGCGAGGGAACTGCTTGACCTTGTGGTTGAAGGAAACAATATCCTGAGAATGGTCAATGTCCAGAGATCGGACGAGGCCAAGATTCCTATTGACATATTCGATATTTCCGACTTCGTGCTTCAGAATATTCCTGAAGGCGATGAACCGACCGACTTCACAGAAGGCAAAAACAAAGGGAAATATATCGAGTGTAAACCGGTCAATGCTTTCATGCAGGTTTTCTACACGACGATCAAATCATCGAAAGGAAGCGCGGCAGTAAAGAAGTTCGATGCTAAACTCGCCAAGAAATTCGGAGACAACATGGTCAGAGTCGGTTTTCAGGGCAAGAATTATCAGGAGGTAGCCAACACTCCGGAAAACATCAACAAGGGCTGGATTCAGATGCTCAAGGAATCCGATGATTCACACAAAATCAATGCAAATCTATATAAGACCGGCAACAAGATTGACTGGATAGAATATCTTGCAGGAATTGTCGAGGCTCTGCCGGATGATTACAAGTCTGTTGAAAACTGTGTCATTTTCATGACTCCTGCTGATCATGAGGAATACGTAAAACAGATCGGCAAAAAAGACGGCAACGCTGCATATCTTATCAATGCAGGTGCCAACAATTTCCTCGGCTATAAGATTGTGACGGTAGGTTATATGACCCGTGGAGAAGTTCTCTATACTAACCCGATGAACCTTCTCTTCGGTCTGCAAAACGACATAGAGCGTAAAATCGAAGACAAACCGATGGCAAGAGTTGTCAACTTCTGCTACGGCGCGGGAGACGGCTATAAGATCGGCATCGAAGACGCGGCGGTTCTCGGTTTTGCGGGTGAAGAGGTTGAAGCGAGCGATCCGACGGAACCGACTGACCCGGAAGACGAAGAAGGCGAAGTTCCGGCAAACGCACCGGCGGATGTAACTTTCACCGACACCGACACAACGGATGACACGATCGGCGGAACCATCGCAATCACAAAGGCAACAAGCGAAGACGATGTAACCCACTATGCGATCTATTTCGGCAGCGACGCAACAACCAAAACGACCGAAATCGCGACACTTCCGAAAACAGGCAGCGACCTTGAATTTATCCTTCCTGACGGAACGGCTTTCGGAGACAACACCCACATCCTTGTTTTCACGAAGAATGAAAACGGTCTCTGCGAGACACCGGCTGCGGTTGCAATCACGGATAACGAGGGACTGTAAGGCGATAGCTGGCATGCAATGCCAGCGCAACTGACGGAGCAGAGGAATGATGGTTTTGACGGCGGCTGACATAAGGCGTTTCGCGAATTTGCCGGATAAGGTGAGCGACGAAGTAATTCACCCGCACCTTGAACGCGGTATCAGGTTTGTTGAAAAACGAGCCGGGCGCGAAATAACTGACGCAGAAGGCGACAAAGACTGGCGCGAAGCCGCTATGTGCATGACGATGTATTTCCTCCTGCCCGTCATAAATACGATGTACCTTGACGGTGCCTCGTCCTTTGCGAGGGAGAGCGACAACATGACAGACTATGTTTTCTGCTCTCCCTCTCAGGTGGTGACTATTCAGAACTACTGGAAAAACAGGGCTGAAGGGATAATCGCCGATCTCGAAACGGCAGAGGGCGAAGGTAACGTGATGGTGGAGGTGATCTGATGGATGTCGGAGTAATAACGGCATTGCTTCAATACGGCGGTTTCGGGATTCTGGCTTTGTTCTTTCTTTGGGACAAGAAAGAATCGAACAAAAGATACGATCAGCTGCTGAAACAGAATGCAGACAATCAGGCCAAGATGCTTGAAATTGAAAAGCAGAACTCGGAAAACATGGCTGAGCTGAAAAATAATCTGAAATACAACATGATGTGTCCGCTTATTCAGCAGACGGCAACGGCAAAACCGAGACGCCGCAGAACGGACGATGCAAGTGCCGCGATGAAATCGCAGCGCAACAAACGAAACTCAGAGGTGGAAATTGAGCCCGGAAAAACAGATTCGTTCTCAGATTGAAGCGCGGATCATAGAGAAATGCCCGCAGATACAGGCAAACGACATTGTGAGTTTCTTCGAGAGCCGCACCCCGGATGTGAGCGGCGCGGGTTTGGAAGAAGAGCACACGCTTGCAGGAATGATGAAATGCGAGGTCAGGGTGCTGATTACGACGGCCACAAAGACAGATTTGGATCTTTCGGCTGTCTTTTTCGACTGGCTGCGGCTGCCTGTAATAAAGGTTGAGACGTGGCCGGAAGAGTTTCAGACGGTCGAGGTGAAACTTGCACGGTGTGCATGTGATTTGGAAAAGGATCATTTCAAACAGGAGAATCTGTGGTTCGAGGTGATATATCCGGTGTTCGAAAACGGTGAACCGGAAGAAGTGCCGGAAACGGTGATTGATGAAGGGGAAATAATGCCGCCGGAAATAGGGAATTTAGAGAATTTAGGGTGTTCATGGAATCTAGGGAGCGGCGACAATGCCTTATAGAACATTAAATGATCGCATCACGGAGCTTGAGCGGAAGGTCGGCAACATGCTGTTTTATGCTATTGTACTTGAGGTGAAGGATAACAAAGTGCGTGCTGCCCAGGGTGATCTTATAACGGGATGGATTCCTGTTTTTCAGCCGGCAGCCGGGAACGACGAAGCTGCGTTTATACCTATAAAAAAAGGTGAAGAAGTCTGCGTTCTTTGTCCTAACGGTTCTATTGAAGCCGGGGCTGCGATCCGTGGCTTGAATTACAGCAAGCAGCCAATTCAGGGCGACGGCAAAAATGAAACGGTGTTCCGTTTCGAGAACGGAAGCTCAATAAAATACAGCAAATCCGATCATAAAATCCAGATTACAGTGACGGGCAATGCGGAAATTGAAGCGAATAAAGTAGTAATTAAACCCGCAGACACCTGTCAGGTCGCACAAAGCGGAATCGGTACTTTCGGGGTTTTGACTGATTTGTCGAAATGCCCTGTTTTCGGAATAACGCCAGCTCCGAGTTCACAGGTTTTAAAGACAGACTGCTAGTGAGGCTACGATGACATTGAACGCAAACACTCTTTCAACGGCGATAAAAACAGAAATCATTACTAATTTCGGACTTAATGCGGCTGAACTTCCGCCAAAACTTAGTGATTTTTGCGACGCTGTAGCAAGGGCGGTTGTCAATCATATCAAGAGCAACGCTGCGGTAGTCGGAACTTGCACGAATGCAGCCGGCGAAGGAACAATAACGGGAACGGTTCAATGAAAAAAGTTTTCATGTTTGAAAACGGCGGCTTCAAGCTGGTCGCCAAACCGCTTGTTTTCGAGATTTCGGATGTGCTCTACACTCCTAAAGGTGCGAACTTCGGCGATCCTGAATACGGCTCCGACCGTTATCTGCTCATAGACAAGCCGATCAATGCGCTTTTCAAGATGAGGGCTTTTAAGGAAACGGCGGAAGTCATTATGAAATATTTCCCGCAGCTCAAACTTGAGAGGATGGAACTTTTGGACGGTCGCACAGCAGCCGAAGGCAGCGGAAGCGCAATCGTGAGATGTTACTTTAAGAACGGAGAAAAAGCAGATGTTTGACATATCGAAGCTGCCGAAACCCGACTTGATCAAAGATTATGATCTCGCAAAGAAAATCCGCGAATATATAAATAAGGTAAAGGAAAAACTTCCTGAATGGGATGCAGCAAATGCCGATCCGATAACGAAAGTGCTTAAAGCGCTGGCGGAAATGGATGTTTTGAGGATTCAGCACACGAACGAAACAGCAAGAAGGCTTTTAGTCGCTTTTGCAAAGGGTGCAGATCTTGACAATATACGCCCGGATATTGAGAGGATGCACGGCAGCAATCCGATTGCTAAGCTAAAAATCACATACAGAAATCCGGAAAGTGTAAGCGGAATTATTCCGGCAGGAACGGAGTTCAGGGGTGACTATACCGATAAAGACACGAACGAGACAGTCATCGGTTATTTCAAGGCTAAGACTTATCTTGAATACGAGATCAATCCCGATCCTGACGAAAACACGCAGATCATCGAAGCTGTAATATATGAGGGCGGCGGCGAAAGCGTTGACAACATGAAAATAGACAGGCTGCTTATTGCTTCACCTGTAATCGAAAAAGTTGAGATCGATGAAATTGAAGATGTCGGAACCGACGAAATGGAAAGTGACGAGAGATACAGACAGCGGATTCTTTTGGCTCCGACTTCAAACATGGGAGGGAGACGGGCTTATCAATATTATGCAATGAGCGCGGATCTGAACATTCAAGAGGTTTTTATCGAAACAACCGCGCCGGGATGCCTCACTATCTGGGTTCTGCCAAATCTTAAGACTTGGGAATTGAGTGATTCTGCCAAATCTGAACGGAGGGATCTGCTTTATAGCGAAGTGACAGAGGCTTGCAGCGGCAGCAATAACTGTCCGTGCGCCGACGTGGTAACTGTCAAAATCGGTGATGACCGTGCAGGAATCGGAAATATAACCAGATACAAACTCACGATAACTCCTCACCTTCTGCCGGGAACGAGTCAAGACATTCTTCTTGATGTCGAAGAAAAGACAAAAACGACAGTAAAAGAACTTTACGGTTTCGGGCGTGATATATCGAAAAATATTATTTCAGGGATGTGCTACATGCACGGAATAACAGGCTTTGACATAACGATCGAACAAGTCGGCGAAGACGGCGGCGCAGTGGATTATATAGCATGCGGAAAAAGAGAAGCTGCTTACTGTTTTGATAGTGACATTGTGATCAATCAGCCTGTTTTTGACGGAGGCATTGACTGATGCACATATATAATAGGTATATAAAACACATTGAAGCAATTTTCGGGCGTGTGTTCGAGGTATTGAGAAGTCTCTTCCTGAAAGAAGATAACAGGCCTGAAAAAATTGCTGAAATCCGTGATTTTCGCGACCAAGAGACCCGTGAACTTCTCAATGCCTCCACCTCCAACATCCCTGAAAATTTTCTTCCTTTCCTGGCATGGGAGAACAACTGTTTTTATGACTGGCTATTCATGGGCGGCATCAGTCCGGAAACGATAGTGAGACTTAAACAGCTCAGAACACTTGAAGGAACGGCTGAAGGATTGGTCGAAGCGGTGAAACTTGTTCCTGCAATTGACGGTGACAGTGTCGGTTTTGAACAGACAGGGGCTTGCAGGGGCAATTTGACGGCGGAAATCATTCTCCCGGAGGACTGGAACCAAAATCTGTGGTTCTATCTTATGTATTTTATCCGGGACTACAAACGGGCAAGCCTGTGGCTTACTCTCTACTTGAAAAGAACCCTTGAAAACAAAGACTTATTCATCGGTGCAGGTGTTATTAACAGCGTGAATGTCACGATGCCGGCGCAGCCTCTTATAACGGGCGGTGAGCCGCTTTATGCGGGATGCGGAATTATTGAGTGCCGGGAGACGGTTTTCCCGGTGCAGGTTATAACTATTTAATTATGGAGACGAAATTATGGCAAAAAAAATCGAGTACAAAAAAGTCGAAAATCTTGAAAACTACGATGTCACGAAGGCAACGGAAGGCGATTACATTCCGGTGGTCGGCACGGGAGACGGCAACAAGCTGGGAAAGATTCCGGTTTCTGTATTCAGGGACCAGATGGCGAAGATCAGCGTCATCAACCTTGTCGTAATGGTCATTTCATTTCTTGAATCGATCATGAAAGGCAAAAACAACGAGACATTTCACATAGCAACCGCATTTGATGTGGCCGCAAAGTACATCAAAACCAACTGGTTCGATTTTTCGACCGGAACGCCGAAGTTTACCGCTCTTCAGACATTGAAGACTGCATTGGCATCAGCCATAAGACAGGCAACTGACGATGCTTTCGTTTTGATGAAAACATTATGGACTTTCGGAGGGAAGGATCCTGACAGATACTATCTCGGAAGAACCACGAAAGAACTGTATACCTACACTGCTCCGGAAGGTTACACGCAGCCCAATATTATTTATGTTCTTCACTACGAGGAAGGTGGAAAAAAATACTGTGAAGAATACGCATCCCAGGAAGCTGCGATGCAAACATCTTCAGCTCAGACACCAGGCGCGACAATTGAGATAGCAGACTGGGCAGGAGAAACTGACATGCAGCCGTATGTTTTCGACTGGACGAAGGACAGAACAGCTGATCTAGTTGAAGCAATGGGGCTTGAAGAATTCGCATCAGGCATTATTCCTTTCACTTCAACAATTCAGAAACTCAACAGAAATATCCGCGGCCTGGATGAAGGTCTCAACTCTTTGGCCGGAAAGATGCAAAATTTGACGTCTCGTCTTGAAATCCTTGAACAGGTATTGCAGGAACATCAGAACAGCGGTTCCAACGGTGGAGAAAATCAGGGTGAGGATGCCGCACTCAGAAACAGGGTGGAGGCTCTGTGGGCACAGTTCGTGGGCACAGATGCAAGCAATATGACGACCGAAGAAATGGTCGCGGCTCTGGAGAACGGGGCTAATATCACGCCTGACCCGAATGCGACACTTGCCGAAAGAATTGAGGCACTGGAAGCACTGGCAGCTCAGCAGCAGTAAGGAATTTTCAGGAGCTGCTGGCGAGCCGCCCGCGCTCCGACAAATAAGGAGGTTCAGATATGGCAAACAGCAGATTCACAGATTCGGGACTCGCGTTACTTGCAAGCTATGAGCAGAGTCCGGAAAACAAAAAACCATTTTCAAAAATGAAAATCGGGAATCTGACCGATGCGGACTATAACAACGCGAACCTTTACGACGGTTCGGAGACTGATCTTCACGGAACGGCCACGCAGCTCGTGGAAAGTGTTCAGATAACGCTTGATCCGAATGATACAACCAAAACTACGGTACGGGTTAAGGCGACTATCATTCCGGATGCGGCGGTTAAAGGTGAAACGATCCGAGAGGTCGGACTATACATTACAGACGAAAGCAACAACGATGTTCTGGTATGGATCGGAAAATTCCCGCCGACTTATATTCCGTCGGCAAGTGAGCCGGATATGCAGACGGATCTTGTGATCACCGTTCCAATTAAGTTCAACAGTGCAGAAACGGCTGCAATTTATACCAGTGATGCGGCTTATGCGCTGCAGACGGATGTCGATTTTACAGCTGTCTGTCTGCTCGCGTCAGCGGCAACGGAAAACCTCAAACTCAAAGAAGAAATAACGCTTCTCAAAAATTATGTAATCCACAATTAAAGGAGAGACAAAATGAATGAATTGATTAAAAAGATTAACAACTTTTACACGGTTGTTGAAAGCTGGCTCAGCAGCATATGGGATATGTTTTTTTCGACAACCCCGGCAAACGTATCCGTCAAAAAAATGAAATCGGACGGAACGATCGAAACTGTGGAGGTGCCAAATCACGCTAAACTCAAAGAGGATTTTGAGACATGGAAAAGACAAGTCGAAAAAAACATATGCTACCCTCTGACTCAAACCGGATATTCAAAAAACAGCACTCCTATAACAGATTTTATTTTAGATCTAAATGGAATTGACCCCAGTTTGATCGATCCATCAGTTAATCTTGACGCATTAAGATTCTCCGAAGAAGGCGATTCGCTGACTGTAGCTCAAGGGGAAACAGCCACTTTCAGGATAAAACTACTTGCTATGTTTTGCCGTCAGTCAGAGACAGATGGATTATATGACATCTCTTTCGGCGGTGAAGCTATGGTAACATGTGACGGTAATGGCAATGTCACTGTCACACAAAACAAGCGCGAATCAGGTAGAGTTGCGATAATGAGCGAAACAGATCCTGAAACCGGAGCACATATATTGAAGCCATATCTCTGGCTGGGCTTTACAATCAATGGAAACCCGGACATTGACGCTTATATCCCCAAGGTAAGTCTGGGGACAGTTCAGGTTATTTCCAGATCATAATAAAAGGAGAAAAACATGAGTTTTTTACACGGACTTAAAATTTACGAGAACACCGACGGCGGGCAGGTTATTCCGCTCCAGATGTCGAGTGTCTACGGTATCGTAGGAACAGCGGCGGCTTACCACGGCGAAGAAGAGTCTGCGGATGATTTCGATGCCGCAAACGCCGCATTCGAGGAAATGTTTCCGCTCAACAAGCCTGTCCTTGTTACAAAGACAAGTCAGGTTGCTCTGATGTCGAAGAAATCGTATCTCAGACAAGCTATCGAGATGGCATGGGGAGAGCAGAAAACACACACGGTTGTTGTCAGGGTTGAAGGAAGCAGCGAAGATGAAGAAGCTGTCGAAACAGTAGTCTACCTCACTGATCACGAAAACAATGTCATCACAGACGGCGAAGGAACGCCGATCGTTGTTAGTGATTCAAGTGAAAGCGAAATCGGCGATGCAAGTGCCGGATCAAATCCGGCGCAATTAACGGAGTCAGAGGTTGCGGCGAATATCGTTGGAAACGCGACAGACAAAACTGGAATTTACGCTTTAAAATCGGCGAAATCGCTCTGCAATATGGCTCCGACACTGCTTTTTGCGGAAATCAGAGACTCTTTCGATGCAGACAGCAAAGAGGCAATCGAAATCGCGCTGAGAACGGTAGCGGAACCGCTTCTTGCAACCTACCTTTTCCCGAAATACGGATACGAAGGCGAAGCTCTGAAAACAAGCAAGAACGCTTACTATCTCGCTCAGAAAGTGAAAGTGGCTTCTTACGGTGTCGTGGATCCGTGCGCGGTAACAGCCGGTCTTATTGCTTACGTTGACTACAACGAAGGTCAGTGGAATTCCCCGTCAAACCACAAGTTCAAAACAGTTGTCGGTGTTGAACCGGCGGTTGAATTCGATCTTATGGATGAAAGCAGCGAAGCAAACGTCATCAACAATCAGAACATTGCATGTGTTGTCTATGAGGGCGGCGCATACAGGCTCTGGGGTAACAACACGGCTGCTGATGTCGAAAAATGGCGTTTTCTCTGCGTCAAGAGGACTTCCGACATGATCAAAAAGACAATCGCGGCAGGTATTCTCTGGGCACAGGATAAGGGAATCAAAAGAACTTTCGTTGAGGATGTTACAGCTTCCGTCAACGGCGTTCTTAACGAAATCAAGCTCAACGGCGGAATTCTGGGCGGTGAATGCTGGGCTGAAGCAGAAAAGAACCCGGCGAGCGCGATCAAGCAGGGCAAAATTCGTTTCAAGTACAAATTCGGTCCGGTTTATCCTGCTCAGACTATGGAATTTGAGGAAGTCGTCACAGACGAATACGTTACTGAAATTTTTGATTAAGGAGGTGCATAATGGTTGTTTCGGTATATCCGCAGATTTTGAAGGATTTTGATGTTGCGGTGAATGGTGTCGGAAACCTCGGAAAAGTCAAAGAGGTTACGCTGCCGACTGTCAAATTCAAAACTGTAACCATTGACAACGGTGGCGGTGCAGGAGAGTATGATATCCCTGTCAATCTTGACAAACTTGAAGCTGAAATCAGTTTCGGTGACATTGATCCGATCAAGATGGGACTCATAGGAAGCGTTGACTTTCTGACTTCGGGAACTCTTTTCACTTTCCGCGGTTCAATAAAAGACGGCCCGGCGGAAATTCCGGTCGTGGCGGCACTGGGCGGTTCGATCATCGAAATTCCGATAGACACCAAAAAAGGCGAAGAAATCAAATCGACCTATAAGATGAGTGTAACTCACTACGATCTTATAGTCGGCGGCGCACCTGTATTCAACATCGACAAGCTGCTCAACATCGTAGCGATAGGCGGTGTCGACAGAAATCTTCAGACGAAGATCAATATAGGCGGCTAAGACTTTGTTTTTTGGATTTTATGAGAAAAAATGGAGGAAAAGATGGAACTTGTTTGTCCGATATCGGTTGATGGAAAAGAAATCAAAGAAGTCGAACTCAGAAGGCCGAAAGTGAAGGATCTGAAAATCGCGGCGAAAATCGGCAAAGATGCAATGGAGCAGGAAACGGTTCTTATCGCGAACCTTGCCGACTTGCCGACATGCGCGATTGAAGAAATGGATCTTTCGGATTACACACAGCTTCAGGAGCAGCTTAAAAGTTTTTTATCCTGAGCGTTGAAAGTTTGAGGGAGGTGCAGGCGGCTTTGGGCTATTTCCTGCACTTCTCTTTTACGGACACGGAAAACATGGATATTGACGAGCTTATGAGCTTCTACGAAATCGCAAAAGAGATGGCAAAAGAGGCGGCAAGATGAATAAAATAACAACAAAAGTTGTAAAGACAAAAAGCGGGTTACTTGCCGCCTTTTATGGTGTTTCGGGCTATAAAAACCAGGCAAAAAACGCAATAAAAAACGGAACGGTAAGAATTATCACAAATTCAATGAATGCAAGTCCAAAAATGTGGTCAACAAAAGTCCCTGCTGCTCCTTCAGCAAAAACAAACGGTTCAATACATGCAGCTACGATAAGAAGGACGGCTACACACAATGTTATGAATAATAGAAAATAGAGGGGCGAATGGCAGATCTTGGCTTTAATCTTCTCATAGGAGCTGCACTGACTAGTACCGTCGGACAAGCATTTACCTCCATTAAAAAACAAGCATCCTTAACTATTAAGGATACTGAAAAATTACAGCTTGGCAAGAAATGGTCGGAAGAACTTTTAGATCTGACGGAAAAACTGAAGCTCAATAAAGAGGAAATGCGGCAGGTCGGTAGAACAGCCGAAACGATTCAAATTCGTCAAGAACTTTTAGACAGACTTTCGGAAGCTAAAACGGAAGCTGCAAATTTCGGTGTTAATTTGGCAAATGCCGGTAAAAAGGCGGCTGAATTTAACCAAAAAATAAACTTCAACACTTCGATGGAGGGGCTTGGCTCGGCATTCTCAGAAATGAGAGCCGGTGTTTCTGTCGGTTTGGGCGGTTTGGCAAAAGCAGGTGCTATGGGAGCCGGTCTGTTTATGACGGTTTCAAGTTTTGAACATGCGGCCTCCGGCTTTCAAAAAGGTATGGCTAATGTAGGGACACTTTTAGACGGTGATAAAACACAGAAAGCAGCAAGACTTCAAGAACTCGGCGAAAATGTTAAGAGTCTTTCAGAAGAAACAGGGCTTTCTCTCGGTGATTTACAAAACGGTCTTTATCAGACAGTTTCGGCCTTCGGCGATACGGCGGAAAGTTCCGCAAAGCTGGGCATTGCGGCAAAGGCTGCCCTTGCTGGTGGAGCAGAAACGGCGGATGCTATCAATTTGATGTCGGCTGTCACAAAAGGTTACAACGATACTACGGCGGAAGCGTCTCAAAAGGCGATGGATCTTGCTTTTAATACCGTTAAATTAGGTCAGACAGATTTCCCTGCCTTGGCTCATTCTATGGGGCAGGTTATTCCGACTGCGGCAACATTGAAGGTAAAACAGGAAGAACTTTTCGGCGCATTCGCTACTTTAACAGGCGTTACAGGTACTACTTCGGAAGTCGCAACCCAGCTGAAGGCAACGCTTGCAGGGTTGCTTGATCCGACAAAAGAAATGGACAATGCACTTCAAAGATTAGGGTATTCAAGCGGAAAAGAGATTCTTGAGCAGCGAGGTCTCGAAGGTGCTCTTGCCGCGTTAAAGTTTGCGGTTAACGATGATGAGCTGGCTTTCGCGCAATTGTTCAGCTCCATGGAAGCAAAGAACGCTGTTTTGGCTTTGACGGGAGCACAGGCTGATAATTTTAGAGAAAAAACGGCTTCGATGTCCGATGCCTCCGGAATGGCTCAAAAGGCATACGAGGATTTAGGAGAAACCACGGAAGTGAGGATGGCGCGTATGCATGCGGCGATGGATCGCGTAAAAGTCGAAATCGGAGAGGCTTTTATTCCGACCTTCAGCAAAATCGGCGAGACCGTTGCTTCTATTGTAGTTCCTATAGGCAATTTTATTTCACAGCATCCGAATCTTATAGAAGGGCTCACTATGGCAGCAGGTGCGGCAATCGCATTTTACGGCGCATTGAAGTTAGGTTTAATAATTCATGCTGTTGTTAAGGGTGTTAAAGGGGCGGCTGCAGCTTATAAACTATATAAGACAACAACGGAGGGAGCGACCTTTATTCAATGGGCTTTCAATGCAGCCATGCATGCCAACCCAATCGGCTTGGTCATTGCCGGAGTGATGGCTTTAGGTGTTGCGATTTACGCTGTATATAAAAACTGGGATGACATCAAAACATGGGTTATCGAACACTTTGACACAATAATGAAATATTTGAAATGGTTCGCTTTTCCGATTTGGGCAATTGTAAAATTAGCAAAGACTATTTATGACAACTGGGAACCGATATTAAACTGGTTTTCTGAAAAAATAGAATGGTTTTCTCGCAAAATAGATCTTTTAAAAAAAGGCTGGAATATGATTTTTGGAGGCGGAACAGCAACTATTACGGCGGTTTCCAAAATTGATGATCTGAACAGCGGCAAGTCAAGCGGTTCCATTTCAGTCGCTAAAGATATACCGCTGCAAACCAACGTGAGAAATGAAAAAAACGTCAATGTTTCAATGCCGAATATTACAATAAATTCAGCCAATTTAGATGAATCATTGCCGACCATAACCGAAAAAGTCCGTGCGGCTGTCATGGCTGGCGCAAGAGACGACATGGAGAACAGTTATGCCTACTAATTCAGAATATTTGATCAGTCTGGGAGATTTTGTGTTTTCGACTTTCGGAACAGCATTCAACAAGCTGAAAGAAAAAGTCAACGGCGGATGGGCGAAGTCGGAAAGAGCCGGATATTATCCTTTTTATCAGGCAACAAAAAAAGCGACAAGTTCTTTTTCAATCGCCGGATTTTACCTTCCGGCTTTGGTCGGCGTAAAACCTTTAAGCAAGGAAAACGGCCAGAAGGAACTGAAGAAAATAGTCAGGGAGCAGGAACCGGTAACAATGATTCTGGGCGACGGTACATTTGCCGGGAAAGTAGTTGTTCTTTCGGCAGAGTTCGACAAAACATTTTTTCTAAGCGACGGAACGGCACAAAAGGTTGATTTCGCTCTTGAAATTGAGGAGTACCATGAGTGAGTATGTCACAAAAGACGGCGACCGGGTTGATCTGCTTGTGTTCAAGTTTTACGGCGATACGCGGTATATTCAGCTCTTTTTAGAGGCTAATCCGGGCATCGCGAAAGATGACTTTCTTGAAGCAGGGATCATTCTTTATTTTCCTGAAAAGCCGGTCGAAATTATTGATGAAAAGAGGCTCTGGAACTGATGAAAGCCTATTATTCGATTTCAAGCAACAATAAAAACATCGATAAAGAAATTCAGGAATATTTTGAGTCGGCCACGATCACGGACGAAATCAAGAACGGAACCGACACCCTCGATCTGAACTTGTCGCATTTATCGTCTCTTCCGAAGGCCGGAACAGTAATCACTTTTTCAGCCGGTTACGACGACAAGCTGAATTTACTGGGAAAATTCACGACAAACGAGGTCAGCTGCAATCTTTTCAACGGCGCGGTTACGGTCAAGGCAAAGGCGGTGGCGGCTTATTCGGACATTAAGAGCAAAAACAAAATCAGGACGTGGCAGCAGGTGAAACTGTCGGCCATTGGCGAGCAGATTGCCGCCGATTACAACCTGCAATCAAAATTCAAACTGGATAACGATCCGTTTTTCGAGGTTTACGCTCAAAACAATGAATCTGATTTGGCGTTTCTCCGCCGGATCGCAAACGAGAACGGCGCGGATATCGCTCTAAAAAACGGCTGTATTATTTTTTTCGACGATTCTCCGGACGTTTTCGAGGTCGATCGAAAGGAAATTGCGAGCGGCCACCTGAAGACTGCCGGAACGACATATAAGTCGGTCGAGGCGATTTATTTTGACAAGGAAACAGGGAACTATAACAAAATTGTTGTCGGTGTTGAAACACCGCGATTCCAGGGCAAGGGCGGCTTTCAGTCAGCGACCGAAGCGAAAGGATACGCGAAAAAAAAGCTGGAATCACTGCAAAAAAGTGCCTTTTCGGGAATGATTCAGTTTTCCAAAGGCCGCCCTGACATTTATGCCGGAGCAAAAATCAAGCTGACGGGTGTCCGGCCGGAATTTGAGGGCACCTACAGAGTAACGAAAATCACCCACAACATTTCAGCCGGTTCTTTTACCAGTACGGCCGAAATCGGGTAAGGAGAGACTATGAAAATTATACCGATCGATTATTTGTTCCCGTATATCGGCGGGAAAAAGGCTTTGCGGCCTTGGATCGTGCCGATGATTCCAGGAGATGTCAGCACTTACGTCGAGCCGTTTTTCGGCGGCGGTGCGATTTACTTTGCCCGCGAAAAGTGGGCTCCGTGCGAAATCATCAATGACCTGAATGACGAAATCATCAACCTTTACAGGGTTGTCAAGGAACACGGAGAAGAGTTTGCCCGCGAGTTCAACTTCGTTTTCAGCTCGCGCACCTTTTTTAATAGGATAAGGAATATTACCCCCCCCAAGAAAATCATCAATATTTTCAAGCATTTAGAACTTTATACTTGTTGAATTTCTGTTTTGGTGCCCGGCTTGTGAATCCGAGCTATGCACCGAACAACCTGAGCTCGGTTGAAAGCATTCAGGCGCGGATAATTGCGATCTCGAAACGGCTTCAGAAAACGAACATTGAATGCCTGGATTATTCGGTTTTACTTGAACGGTACAATAAGCCGGACACGTTTTTCTATTTGGATCCGCCGTATTTTGAAACCGAGCATTACTACAAGGCCGGCAGCTTTGACCATGAGCGGTTGGCGGAATTGTTGAAGAGAAGCAAGGCACGTTGGATTTTAAGCTACAATGCTTGTCCGGAAATTTGCGAGCTCTACAAGGATTATAAGCAGAAGACTTTTAGCCGCCGATGTTCGCTGAACAATAAGAGCGCAAAAGATTTCGGCGAGCTTTTGGTTTGGAATTTTGAGGAAGGAATTCAAGGGACGTTGTTTTAATTTTTTCTCATAAAATCTAAATTTTGGACTTGGTGAGAAAAAAGTCTAATTTTGCGTGCGTGTTGTCAATGTTTTCAACACAAGCGCGACTCCGATAAAAAAAGACTACAACAAACTTTCCGACAAACAGCGCGCCGTAATTGAAAAAAACGCTCCCGCTGACATCAAGGAAGCCCTTCAAAACGGCGATTTCGTGAAATGCAACAAGTGGATCGACGAATTTTTCGAGTCGATGCGGAATAAAAACCAGCAGAAATAACTACCCTTCCGCAATCATTTTTTCAGCAGCAGCCAGGAAATCAGCTGAATCGCTTTTGCCCATCATTCTGGCGAGTTCCCTCTTTATCGAGAATCGAGATTTCGGTTTCGACATCTCCCTCCTCAATGCTTTTTCTGACTACGATGTGAGTGTTTGCAAGTGATGCCGTCTGCGGGAAGTGAGTAATTACAACTATTTGATTTTTTTGAGAATTTTTCTTCATTTCAAGAGCTGCGTTGCGGGCAGTTTCACCGCCGATAGAGCTGTCGATTTCATCAAAAAGAATGACCTTTCCTTCTTCGTCGTCAATAAGTTTGACTGCAAGGAGAAGCCGCGAAAGTTCTCCTCCCGAAAGTGATGAAATATCGAACATTTTTTCAGTTCCGATCGTATTTATCTCAAAAACGACTTCATCGAGACCTGTTTCATTGAGGTCTTCAAGTTTGTTCAGCAGAATCGAGAACTTGACTCCTTTCATCCCGAATTTGAGGAGATATTTCAAAATATTTTCTTCAAGCGGTTTTATTGCTTTGAGGCGCTTTTTACGCAGATCTTCGGCCAGTTTCTCCCCTTTTTTGAGCAGTGCAGCGAGCTCTTTTTCGGCTTCTTCGGTTTTCCGCGGGATCTTGTTCATCTCGAAAAGCTCTTCATTAAGCGTATCGAGCTTTTTCAGTAAATCAGCCGAGGTAGTTACTCCGTGCTTCATGAAAAG
>CAMUZD010000001.1 GCA_947165115.1 uncultured Clostridia bacterium | reverse complement strand
GCAAGGTAGTAAATATCATAATAGTCTTTCATTCTGCTTGAGAATTCCATAAGACTCAGAATAGCATCAAGCTTTTCGGCTACAGTTGTCTCAATAGAATATGTGTTAATGGTGGGTAACGGAAAATCATCAAGCTGAGTTGGAATCTTTCGTTTTTCAGCACCGGGCACAATAATATCGCCAATACCAAAATCAATTCCGAATGGTGTGCGAGTATTTTTAATATGCGCCACTATATCGGCATGAATTCCCGGATACTGTTTGTTAACAGAAATAGGCAAAACATCCTTAACCTCAAACATGATGAAGTCATTTGTCGTATCAGATTCAATAACGTCATTTATAACCTCACGAAGTTTCTCAGGAGTATTAGGAATCTTGCGCAACAAAAAATCTACATCTACCGTAACGCGGCTGTCAAATTCTGTTATTGTATAAAGAAATAAGCCGCCCTTAAGCACAAAATTGTCAGCGTATTTTGATTTTTCAAGCCGCCTAAGAAATTCCTCCTGACAAAAGAGCTGCATACAAAGCTGGTTGCTTCTGCCAGTCTCTTTAGCCTTGTTTCTCAATTTTGCAAGAACAGATGCGCCTATATCAGCCATTGAGCAAAACCTCCATCATATTCATCATCTTATTATGGACCCTAAGCTGTTTTGCATATTTGCTGAGATTGGAAAGATTATTCTCTTTATCAACAACATATGCATTGACTGCTTTGGCAAATAGTTCGCTATCCAGCTTGTTGCGATATTTAAAGCAGTCACATATTGTTCGCTCTTTATCATAAATCGGAAGGATAATTCCATCGAAATCCGCTTGAGTTTTTCCCAACTCATAATTATCCGGTTGAATATAGTATATTTTATGAGGAACAATAAACGATTTTAGCTTTGCATATGAAACCGTGCGAGGAACAGCAATTGACCATTCGCGAGGTGTAAAATCGGTATAACCATAATAAAACAGAGCGGACTCAACACACACTATTCCTTCAGGGAGGAGTTTAGAGATGTACTCCGCTTCAGTAATATTATAATTATCAGCAAGCTGATAGTAACCTTGACGAACACGCTCTATTACACCTTTAGATATAAGCCAGCCCAAATCTGACCTGAAAAAACCTTCCGCAATAAAGTCCGAGGTTTTAGCAATTCCTCCGTGCGCAAATATAATACTTTTTGCTTTTTCAATCTTTGACATATTTATACTACTTTCTATATACACTAATTCCTATATGTGTTGCGATTGTAGTATATCACATATTATCTTAAAAATCAATACTTTTATTATTCCCACACTCCAGCCAACAACACCCACTGCTCAGTTTCGGCTCTTTTCTGCACATGCATCATATTATCAATCTCACGCAGAACGGCAAGACGATGTGCCTCGGTTTTACACAACTTTGATATTCTTTCAATACCCGATGTCAGGATAACAGCGATATCGCTCATTCTGGCATCGGTGTTGTTTTGCCCGTGCCTGCCGTGTTTGTTGGCGGCACTGAGTATTTTCGTTATCGCTCTGTTATACGCCGTTGCAGTTTTATTTGCTGTATCAAGAATCTTTGCTATTTCATCTTTTTTTACGCCCTTGATTTTGCTGTAATCAATGCCGGGCAAGTCGGAGAAGAATTTGCCGTTTCTGCTTCTCGGAGTTTTATCGGCACAAGCTTCATTATAGAGATATGCCATCGGAGAGCGGCATTCATAGTCTTTATCCTGCTTTTTTGGCTTTCCGCTTGAAATATTGATATATCTCCAGAATTCAGGCTCGTTAAAATACTCGCCGAATATGCCTAGATATTTCGCTTTGAGTTCATCAAGCACGGAATCAACATCAACTTTATATATACGCTTTGCTTTGTCAATTTCGGTATTGGAAAGCACGGCAAGAATACAGATATCTTCATACAGTTCTTCAGGAGAAATTATGGATATATCGGGTGTGTTGATAATTGACCAGTAGATTGTATTCAGCTTTTGAGAAAGATTGACTATCTCGCCGATTTTGTTTTCACTGATAAGACGGTCGATTTCGGCAAGTGATTTGTTTTCGGATTTGTCGAATTCTATGCCATTAAAAGGAACGGGGAAACTGCCGTAATCTCTCAGTGCGGCTTGTGAAAGAACATTGTTATCCGATATCAGCATAACATCGGAATCATAATCACAGCCGTTGAGACGATGCTGGACCGTGCTTCCGATTGCATTTACACAGATAATGTTATCCGTAAGATTGAAATAATGATCATATTCTTCCTTTATTGAATCCGCAACTATAATATTGCCCATAGTAATATGCGGACTGCGGGCACATAAAATCCTGGCTCTTTCTTTGAAAAAAGATGAGTATACGGATATATAGTCAGGATCATCAATAAACAGTCTCCACGGATGATAATCTTTATAGCCGCATGAAATAAGTAAATCCAATCCGTTTCCGAATAATACCGCGTTTGTTCCGCGGACAAGCAGTTTGCCGTGTTTAATCGAATTATTTATTTCTCCGATAATATCATTTCTGAAACCATAATACATTTTTGTTTCGGCAAATTCCGGATATTTATCGAGAATACGGGAAACAATTTTCTTCTTATAAAGAAGAGGATTAAAACCGGCATCGGAATCGTCAGAGCGAAATTCATCAAGATAATACTTCATATAGCGGTAATCATTTCTTAGATTCCGCTTGAATTCTTTCACAGGGACAACAAGCGTTTTCGCTTCTTCCTCTGTAATATTTATCGTATTGATTAACTGATAACTTGTTCTTACATACTGACCGCCGGCAAACTTTGTCGGCTTTTCACTCTTGACTATGCCGAATACATTACCACCGTTATTTTTGACATGTTCAACCCAAAATCTGATCTTATCTTCAAATTCACCATCGAACATCTTCAGAAATTTAAGACTTGATTCGGTTACTACCATTTTGACCTGCGAGATATCGGCAGCGAGAGTAAATCCGTTTAACTGAGAAACTTCTTTAATCTTACTTGTATTAAACCATTCCTGTAATCTGGTATTGAACGCGCAGGATTTGAAATATCTGTTGCGGAGCAGCATCATTCCCTTATTACTTCTGCCGGCCTGCTCAAAAACAGATTCATCCAGCAGAGCTTCACCGTCCCAAAGGATACTTGAGATGTTGACTCTTTCTCTCTTTGCAACAACTTTGCCTTCTTCGCATTTTACATTGATTGCATCGGGAGTTGAGAATCCTTCTACATCCCTCATAAAAAGAATTGAGTCAAGCGGGATTTCAACTGTATCTTCTATGGTGCTCAGAGACAGAGCCGTATATGCTTCGTGAGCAACGGGATCCGATATGAGCGTTAGACCGTATTCTTTCAGTTCCGCATTTATTTTTGAACTACCCGGACTGAAATCGCTCCAGGCCATCATTTTTTTATACATCTCTTTACGGATAAAATAGCACTTGCCGATGCGGCTCATACCTGCGCTGCGTTTATACCTGACATATTCAATCGGATTGCCTTTAGCGTTGAGCATAGTAAATCCATTATCATAGAGCAGCTCTCTCAAATCTGATGTAGACAGTATTGTTTTTGCCTGTCTGAATGTATAGCAGTTATTTTTTGCATCAAATCCGAAATTATGGCAACCGACGGGAAGATTAGTCTTCTGCACAGGGATATTTGTTACCACGGCGAGTATTTCATCACCATTTAAGCAGATATTATCTGTAATCCCATATTCATTACCGTTTGAATCAATAACCTTACTGTTTTCATAATAGTAACCGGCTTTTACATACAGTTTGCCTTCGCCGTGATATCCTTCAACCTTGCCGAACAGATTGTATTCTTTATATGTTGAATCAAAGGAAACGCTTATTAACGCATCGGAATATCTGTTATCATTATGAACCGAGCAAAAAGATTTTACTCTGAATGTTTCTTTATATACCGATTCCAGTTTTTCTGTTTCAAGGCAGCATTTCAGCGCACCGCTGAAAAGAGCAGTGTTCGGTTTGTATTTTTCATTTCCTTTTGAGTCCTTGACTCTTTCATACAGTTTCAATCCGCTGTCGGAAGCGTTAAGACGACAGATTACCGACGCATCAAGCATAGGGATTTTGTATGAATGCTCACGGGCAAACTCTTTCGAATCTTTCACTGAAATCACTTCCTTTCTTAATCTTCCATTATATAGTCTAACAAAAACAAAGTCCGAAAATACGGACTAAAAAAGCAGAGCTCCCCAACTGACATTAGTTGAGGAGTTTTATTAACATATATTACTATAAACTAATACTTCATCATAATGGTAACTTTAAATGTGCTATTACTTATATCATATTCCCACGACAAGTCACCGTCATATTTTTTAACGGCTTTGGCAACATTTTTCACACCTATTCCATGAACGGATGAATCGGTTTTAGTTGTCAGCAGTTTATCTCCGCGTGACTTCGGGGCAAAATCGCAACTGTTTGAAACTATTATTATGCTGTAATTATTTCTGCAATCGGTTTCGATTGAAATACTTTTCTGCGCCGACTTCTCTGCTGCTTCTATCGCATTATCGAGAAGATTTCCGAGAATGGTTACAAGATCAAAATCGTCGATACATTTAAGATTTGATACTCGTACATCATGCGTGAATGTAATTCCTTTGATTTTGCATTCTGTTATGTATTTATTGATAATTACGTCCAAAGTGATGTTTCCGCTTCTGCATACATTCCTGTATATTTTCAAATTCTCCGCCATTTCATCAAGATATGCATCTATCAGCGGATTGTCATTCAGATTCTTGATTGCAGATAGATGATTCTTAGTATCGTGCGCATATGCCAGTAGTTGTTCGTCCTGATGCTCAAGAATATCATAATACGACTTTTCGGTCTTTAACCTTGATAATTCACCCTGCATAGCAATTAAAGTGCTTTCTTTTTCTATATGATGCTGATAAGTAATGAACAACACTACAGTGGCGATAAATAAAAGCAAGCTGATTACCGAAAACAGTATTTGACTTACCGGTGACAAAGTATCGTCAATACATATTTTCCAAAATGCCAAAAGAGCAATCATTGTGGAAGCCGGGTAGATATAAAAACTCTTCGGAAACTTTGATTTTACACTTTCTTTATGAATAAACCTAATAAGCAACAGACATACGATAAAAAATGCCGCTTTACTTATTGTTCCCTCAATAATGAGAATGGAAATACTTGAGTTGTATTCTCTGATATCAACCTTAAAAATCATTGAGAATAAAAAGATTGTTGCAAATTCAAGAGCCGTTGAAAAAATATCAAGCAACACGGAATAGAATATTGCTTTAACCGGTGAAATATAGAAAAACAAAAGCGCAAATGCGATATTTATTATCGCAAAATAAATTCCGTTTACCCATATATTATTTGAAAGAAACACATTTACCGCAACTGCGCTTTCAAAAATAAATGCTCCTGCAAGGAAACAGGTCCATAATGGACGCTTAAGATCGGCAAGATGAGAGAATACTATATATGAGATGAGCATTTCAACAAAAGTGACTGCTATCAAAAAGATATATTCAATCATATAGTTTCACCTTTTCTGCAGGTATAAAAACCAGAATTTACGAAAATCCGCCTGCCTGCGCGGAGCAACAGATATACGAGTTCCGTCAAACAGTATTATTTCTTTATATCTGTAATAATCCACAAAATGAAGATTAACCAAAAACGACTTATGAACTCTGTAGAAGAACGAATTAGAAATTGTTTCACACCAATATGAAAACGGCTGTTTTGTAATGAAAGTTCCGTGATTTGTGACCATATGTGTTTTACGATTTTCATATTTAATGTATTTTATGTCATCGATAATCACCCTGCAGGAATCGTTGCTACCGACGACAAAGACATCCACATAAGCGTTATCAATATATTCCATTGCCTTATCAAGACCGGAATAAAGTCTTTTGGGTTGAAACGGTTTATCAAAGTACCGGAATGCCTGAATATCCATTGCGTCATCAATGTATTCGTTATATGAAGTGATAAAGAATACTACCGCTTTTTTATTCCTTGATTTGAGCTCTTTTGCAACGGAAATACCGTTGAACGGCTCCATTTGAATATCAAGCAGAATCAAATCAAAAGCCTCACCCGATTCAATTATGCTCAGCGGATTGACTGCAGTTGTCAAAGTATAGGAATACAAGTGATTCTGCATATATTTTTCGATAAATACCTGCAATTCATCTACATATTTTTGTTCGTCGTCGCAAATCAGTATTCTCATATTACCACCTACAAAAATAACCTTGCAGAATAACTGCAAGGTTATTTTATCAACAAGAGCAAATAAAGTCAATGCTAAATGAGATTGTCAATATAGAAGCGAAGCAATTCGGTAATCTTCTTTTGATTGCTTGTTGGCATAGTTTTTATCAGATTTACAATTTCATCGGTTTCCGAAGTGGGCGTGCCGACCAGATAATAATCCGGAGTGTTTCCCATCGCGCTGCAGATCTTGAATATACATTCTGTTGTTGGCATATATTTGCCCCGTTCAATGTTTGATAAATGGTTCTTGGATATACCTAGTTTTTCCGCAAGCTTTTCTTGGCTTAGCCGCAATTCTTTTCTTCTTTGCATAATTCGGAGCCCAATTAGATTTTGGGTATTACTCATTGTTATCACCTCGGATAATTTTAGATTATCCTTTGGAGTTTTAACAGAATGCATAACAGAACAGTTTTGTTATATTATGAATAATCAGAAAAATTTTTTAACTGTTTTGAAATGATGTGAAATTCTACATTTATGCACGATTTTATTGCAGTTTGACAGTTTTATTGCTTTTGTGTAATTGATTTTGCTATTCTGTCATTGAAAGGAGGGATAATAATGACTTTTAAGAAAACAACTGCAAAGGTCGTTAAAATCGTTGCGGAAAAAACATTAAGAAGAGATGCGAACAGCACAACTTGCACTGCTATTTATCAGCCTAAAACACCGGCATCTCTCAGCAAATTCAAAAAAGCAGACAAATTTGTTAAGTAATTTATCAGAGCATATCGCCGTCGGTTTCATTGTATTTAACCAACTATTTCATTATTAGATTTTTGATACTATTAAACTAGGAGTTTTACAAATGAAGAATAAAATAATTGAACTGTTTTCCGTTGTTATGGTGCTATGTATATATTTTTCAATTTTTTCAATTAATGCTTTCGCTGCCAATGCCGTAATATCTGGATTTGATTTGGTGGATTCAAATAAACATTGTGATTATGATGCAAATCAATCGAGCTATGGAAGTTATATAACTACTGCGGTACAAAAATGGAATAATTATAAAGCGGGCATATTGAGGCCGGACACGATATTAACCATTCAAGATGTAAAAATAATAGATACAAATAGTAGCAATGTTATTTGGGCAGGCAAGACAGAATATTTGTCCGCAAGAATACAATTAAATAGCTATTATTTAAACAATTCATCCTGGAACTATAACAACAGATTAAAGACAGTTATGCATGAATTGGGTCATGCACTTGGATTGGGTGAGAATAACTACAGTTTGTCAACCAATGTAATGAAACAGGGCAAAAGTGAAAACACTACACTAACAGTCGATGATAAAGCATCTTATGATCTCGCATATACATATTATTAATTATAAAGTTATTAATGAGAAGGTGAAAACTGTATGAAAAAGAATAAAACCAAAACCATAATAATATGCTTGCTGCTTTTTGCCACAGTAATAACTGGAACAGGCTTTGGATTCTATCATATGTATTTAACTGCAAAATCGAATATTATGGATGTTGACTATGTAATAGATGTGGATAATCCTTATGCAATGACAGGAATAGCTGATTTCGTTTTTATTGGAAGAGTAAATAGTGTAAGTAAAACAAAGTATGAAAAACAATTTGCTGAAGATAATATTGGAACTCCATATACCTTGTTGAACATAACTGTATTAGAGTGCTTAAAAGGAAACCTCAAAGAAAACGAAAGCTTTCAGTTTCATAAATATGGTGGCTACTATTGGGGAACAAAACAACTTGTTCTTGAAGACGGCGACTTTTTACCCGAGGGAAATGATATATGTGTTTTCTATGGTGCCGTAAGACATGACGGAACCCCCGGAATATATGGTAAAAACGGGAATATTAAAATAATGAATATTGGCAATTCCATTTTAAATGCCGAAAAATTTGACAAAATATTTAGGTCGGATGAATATAACATAGCTGTTGAAGCTTGCAAAAAAGAAATTCCATTTGATAGAACAAGAATTGAACTAAATGCAGAATATTCTGATGATGCTGACTGAACAAAACTATTAATTGGACAAAATAATATTCCATTGAAAGGAGGGACAATTTTGACTTTGAAGAAAACAACTGCAAAGTTAGTTAAGATTGTTGCAGAAAAATCATTAAGAAGAGATGCAAATAGCACTACCTGTACCGCTATCTATCAGCCTAAAGCACCGGCATCTCTCAGCAAATTCAAAAAAACAGACAAATCTGTTAAGTAAATTGTCAGAGTGTATCGCCGTCGGTTTGGCTCGTTCTTCTGTTATACAGAATGAAGATGTTGAACTTTATGCATATGGATTCTATATATTGATTTCAAAACTGTTGTTCCTCATCATATCACTGATATTTGGAGTGATTTTGAACATTGTTCTTGAAAGCTTAGTTTTCTATGTCTTATTCAGCATTATTCGAGCTTATGCCGGCGGCGTTCACGCCCCCAAGTTATCTGCAATTCTAATGATTTTAAGAAATTGTTATTAATCAATTATAAAAGGAGTAAAGAAATGGCAGTATTAACCAAACCTAAAGGGTGTAATTATGTAATTGGAAATAATAATCGGAATACAATTATTTGTAGCAGAACTTCAAAGCAACAGCAAATGTTAGTTCGCAGTAATTCAAAAATGTTAAGAAAAAATAATGGAGTCAGTTTCTCAAAGTATAAAAACGAGGTGGTTAAGTGAATGAGATATAGAAAAAGCATTAAGATAGTTACATTTCAATTGTTTAACGAACACACCAAAAAAGATATTCACTATGAAAGCTTTGATTGCGGAAACAAAAGAATCAATAAGTATTTGAAGGAACAGTCTTTTGATGACGTATTTTCAAATACATTTGTTTATATAGATGCTAATTCGGGTGAAATAATCGCTTTTGTAACCTTGTCTTGTTCATCAATTGAAATTTGTGATGAGAATACTTTTGCAGTTAAAGAAAAAGTTCCTACCGTTGATATCAAGTATTTTGCAATTTCAAAGGATTATCAACATATGCCATATGGCCAAGATAGTTCGCAAAAATTAAGTGACTTATTATTTGACGATATAATTGAAACCATACAAGGTTTATCTGACAAGTATTTCAGAGCAGGTAAGATCACTTTGACTTCATACAAAAGTACGACAAGCTTTTTTAAAAGACATGGATTTAAGGAATTAGGTAGTTCGAAGTTTTGTAGTTTAAAAGATGGCTGTATTCCATTATATTACGATTTATATATTCAAGAATGATAAAATGCAAACAAGATTAAGGTTATTATAAAATAATTAATAATCACAGTTTTATTAGTGTATGTCTAACTTTTAAATGACAATAAGAGTATTCTTTATATATAAGCACCAATAGATTAATCATTTAATAGGAGTAAATATGAAAAGAAACTACAGTAAAAAAATATTCGTTTCTGCACTAGCAATTATAATTGTATCATTGTTAACTATGACTATTGTTTTTTCATCACCTATTGTGAAAAACTCAAAAATCAAATACAATAATGAATCATCAGCTGAGATCGCAAATACAATAACAAATATGTCGTTTGAAGAAATATGTCAAGAAGTAAATGATCTTAGTGAAGAAGGAGCGGAATTATCCGATTTCATTACACATGCATCAGTTCTTTCCCAAAAATCTAAGGATTATGAATCAAACCAGCTAGTGGAAATGATCACCGATACTAGCAATAGTGAGAACCTTAGGATTATTCTTTTACAAATACTTGAATACAATGAAGTTGCGCTTGACAGTGATAGTTTATCTGATTTGCATAGTATATTAAAAAAACAAGAAGAAAGTGAAAGTATTCTTCAAAATATTATATGGATATTGCCTCATAGTTCCGCAACAAATAAACTTATGGAATACATTGCACTTGGTAATAATGATGGGTTAGCATTCCAAGCTCTTAGAAGACTAAACATGGACGATTCAAAGAAAGCTGTGATGATAGCAAATGATTTCTTGAAAAACAATATAGAAGGCGAGAGAAAAAGAATTGCTATAATGGTAATATCTCAGGATCTTAGAAAATCAAGCGATGAAAAAAAGAAGAACAGATGGGTTTCTTACTGTAATAACGAATTGAATAAAAGCGTACAATCAAACGACTATAGTCTAACATCTACTATTATCATTTCACTGTCAGATATGAGATATATTGGAGCGTTGTCATATCTGATTGAAAGTGATTTGGTAGAAGAAACTATGAAAAGCGCAGCAATTTCAAAAAACTATAAAACCATAATTGATGCCTTATCAAAAGAGCCTACAGATAAAGTCATTAAAACGGCAATAAAAGCGATGGAAATACGCCCGATTAGTGAAACAATATATGAGCTTAAAAAGGCCATAGAAAAAACTGAAAATAATTACGACTTAACGATAGTGTTATCTAAAACCGCAGAGCCAGCAAATAAAAGTTTTGACCTTGACTAGAATTAGGAGTGTTTAAATGAATAAAACAATAAAACCAATATTAATTATCGCTTTGTTTATCGTGACGGTCATCTCTTTTTCGACCTTATCATACGCAGCAAAAGGTTTTGAAGGATATGCCGTATATAGAGATCAAGCAGTTGGGGAGCATTGGCATGCAGCACTTATGAATTACGAGCATCCTAAAAATACAAATGCGGTTGTTCAAGCATCTAATATATTTAATACTGTGCGATATGGTACATGGGATAGTTTTATTCCTGGCGAAAAAGTGTTTAAGGGCTTTTATTATCCTTTTTCAGGCATACCATCATCTGACAAAAGAAATGATATAGTTGCGACTGCACAAGCTTTAGCCAATCAAAACATAACATATACTATTTTGCAACAGATCAATTATAGTTCAGGAAGCAACATAAAAGTTCAGCCGGAAGATATTACTTTTTCAAGATGTGATGGTGTTGTTGAATATAGCTATGAATACAACGGTATAAGAATATATGGCAACGATAATTATTGGGATATTTCAAAAAGAGGAAGTTCTAATAAGAATCATCATTCGGGAACGCTAATAACTCCGGAAGACCAAGCACAAATCTATATGATAGAGTGGCAACCTAAATATAAGATTGTATATGCGCTAAATTATGGAAATGGGAAGGTTTTGGATATTTGTGGACCTAGTTCAAGTGATGGAACTATTGTTCAGCAATGGTCTTATGTGAGGGCTAGCAACCAGAAATTCAGAATAGATTATAATATACTTGACTATTGTTATTCTTTTATACCTCAAAATGCTCTCAATTCTGCAATTGAAGTTCAAAACAATCTAAATGTAGTAGGTACACCGGTTCAAATTTGGACGGTTCCTAACAATGGATACTTAAATTCACAAAAGTTTAAAATTTATCAAAATTCTAAGGGCGCATATAAAATAGCCAGTTATGGTTCTGGGTATTCCAAGGTGATAAAACCTCAATATAACAATTCAAATAATGGCGTTCCCATCAATCTTTATAGTGATTCTAGTACAAATTATCAATACTGGTTTTTTATTCCAGCTTAAAAGAGAAAAACAATTTATCATATGTGAATAAACTGAATTCTGCATTTGGATATTGCAGAATTCAGTTTACATTAATTAACCATTTATTCATTTTTATTGTTGTTCAACAATAAAAACATTGCTTTATAGATATAACAACGAGTTAAAAGTAAACATATAGCAACCCATCTTCTTTCTCGTTAGTATAATAATTAAGAGTAAATACATCCTTCAAGTATCTAGTTAATTATGGCATAGAATACAATATCTTTCCAAAGATTATTAAAACAAGAATTCACTAAACTATAAGCGTTTTTTAAGATGCTGAAGCACTTCACTGTATGCTTATAGCTAGTATATTAATACTAAAATAGCAATTTGATTATCGTGCGCTTGTGTTAACGGAGTAAGCACACATATCTAAAAACTAAGTAAAGATTGGAGAAGAAAACATGAAAGTAATGAAAATTACTCTTAAAGCCCTATCAATCCTTCTAACACTGGTTATGGTGTTCCAGACCGGCGTGGTGGGCTTTGCGTCAAATGTAGCTGAGAGTGAAAGCAATGTCGTCGATGAGCAGGAAATCAAGACGTTTTACGACGGCGATTCCCGTATTAGCGGCGAGATAGAGGGATTGCGTGAGGAGAATGTAAAGCATTTCAGTCTCGAAAACGGTGCAAATGTTGCTGTTGTGTATTCCGAACCCGTTCATTATCAGGATTCAGACGGCGCTTGGAAAGAAATCGATAATTCTCTTGTCTTTAAAGACGGAGCATATTCACCCAAAGCTTCGGGTATTGATCTGAGATTGCCTCAGACTATTGAAAACGGCAGCAAAATTGAGTTTTCAAAAGACGGTTATGATTTCAGTATGAGTGTCCTTTCGGGAAAAGATAATAAAAGTGAAAAAACAGTTGTAACAGATGCCGCAAAAGATGTTGTGGATTACGGGGAAGATACTTCGGTAATCAAAATAGCTAATGCTGAAACTATAGAATCAAAAACTTCTGCCTCTAAAGTTGAATATAAGGCTGCACTTAACGGTGCAGATTTGGAATATACGGTCAGCTCCTCAAAAATAAAGGAAGATATAGTCGTAAACAGCAAACATGATAATTATGAATATAAGTTTGAACTCAATTACGGCGATCTGATTCCTGTAATAAATGATGACGGCTCGATCGGTTTCTTCAAATCCGAAGACGATGAGGAAGCCATATATACATTCGCGGCACCGTATATGGTTGACGCAAACGGCGAATATAGCGATGAAGTGGAAATGAAACTTGAAGACAATATCCTGACCGTTACTGCAAATGCCAAATGGATAAACAGCAATAAAAGAGAGTTTCCGGTAAGAATCGATCCAACTGTAAATATCTCATCGAGCAGTTTTATCGATGCTTCGGTCAGATATCTGCAGAATACTACAAACTACGGCAATGAGGATACTCTTTACTCGGGCAACGGTTTTCTTAGTCTCAGAAGGTCATATATGAAGTTTACGCTTCCGGGTATGCCCGATAACACAATAATTTGGCATGCCAGTTTGAATTTCACGCAGAAAAGCCTGTCATATTCATTCAGCGACGATGTTAAATATATAAAACTGTTCGATTTAACAGGTTATTCATCATGGACAGAAAGCGGAATCACCTGGAATAATCAGCCGCTGTCCACTACAAAAAACGGTCCTCAGACCGATGGCACACCTGTTCTGGCCTCCATCGAAGGAAAAAGTGGCAGTAATCATCTATACAGTGTCGATATTACCAGTAAAGTACGGTATTGGTATAACCATAGCAGTAACAATAACGGCTTTATGATTTCCACCAGCAACGAGAATAAAAACTGCCAGCCGTCGTTCTATTCATCGGAAGCTTCGTCACATACTCCTTATGTAACTCTGTACTACAACACTAATATTGGATTAGAAGATTACTGGGATTTTCAGACAGTAGATATGGGCAGAAGCGGAACGCTCTATACCAATACATATAACGGCGCGTATTACTATGTTCATAATGACGCTGCAACGAGCGGACTTGTTCTGCCCGTCGGTGTTTCTCATATCTACGGAAGTCCCGATATGTATAACGTAAACTACGGCAATATGAATTTCGGCAGGGGCTTCAAGCTTAATCTTATCGAGAAAATATCTTCAAGCACATATCTGGATGCGGATGGAACTGAGCATAAAATAGTATGGAAAGACAGCGCATACCGAGTCGAGGATGATCCCACAACAATATATACAACAATCAGCGGCGGATACAGGCTGACATATTTAAACGGAGCAACAAAAACTTTCAATTCAAGCGGTTTCTTAACTGAGATAAAGGATACAAATAACAATACCATTCAGATTACATATACCAATAATCAGATAGCACAGGTGACAAGCGGAGCAAATCAGACTATATCATTTACATATGATTCAAACAACTACCTTACCAAAATCACCGACAATGCCGGCAGGGAAACAAGCTATACCTATACAGGAGTATTTTTGACGGGTATAACTTATCCCGACGGAAAGCACACTTACCTGTCATATTCAAACAGTTATCTGAATGAGATAAAGAATAACGTGAATGCCAGATGGGTAATTGAATTTGACACACTGTATTTATATACAAATCTGTATACAAAAATGAAGTCCGTGACTGTATATGGTGAAAACAATTCCGGCAGTTATAATGATAAACTGAATTTCACATACTATACATTCCAATCGTTAGTTCAGAACAATCATGATGATTCTGTCAGTATAGATTATGATTGGTTAGGAAGACCGGTTTCTTATACATCAAAAGGCAACACTTCAAAAATAGGTTACAACAATAACGGGAATCTGAATAACACTGTATCATACAAGTCAAATCCGTTTTCGGGAAATGATAATCTTTTTTCCAGAGATAACAGGCAGATGAAAAACTGGTCTTTGTATTCTTCACCGTCGACTCTGTCATCTACTTTGAGTACGGAAAGAACAAACAATTATCCTACTGCCAAAAAGATAACCGGAAACGGTTCATGGGGTTCTTTCAGGCCGGGCTCATGGCCTGAAGGTTTTACGGCAACCCCCGGTAATACATATTCTGTCAGTGTTGAACTTAATATTATTGATACTCTTCAGAGCGGAAAAGTATATCTGAAGCTTGTTTCGGGAAGTGCTGAGTCTACCAGCCCTGCCATAACAACTACAGCCAATTCGTGGATGCCGTTAAGCACTTCAATTACGGTTCCTGCAGGCCAGTCAACAGTCAGTGTATATCTAGTGTTTGAAGATTTTACCGGAACTGTTTACTGCGATATTGCACAAGCAATTGAGGGAAATACAATTAAATCGTATAATATGATTCCGGATCCCGGATTCAAAAATGTTAACAACTCAGTTTCAAATTACTGGCAAACAGACGGTGGTAACTGGACAACATATGATGGCCGCGCAACTGTCGGAGCTACATTAACTTATACACAGATTTTAAAAGAAACATTTCCTTTGAAAGGGAATGCCGGTGAAGAATTTGTATTTGGTATTTCTGAAAAATCAAAATCATTCCCTTTGGGTTCTGACTCATATTACGGTGTAAAGATTGTATTCATATCTGGCGGTTCTGACAGAGAGATTGTTTCTTTGCCGGGTGATCCTAACACGGAAGAATGGAATCATGTTTTAACAAAAATTCATTCGAACTATAGTTTTGATTCGGTAAGAATAGAACTTCATAATGACAAACAGGCATCCTCGGCTTCTTTTAAAGATTTGTTCCTTTACAAAGGCGTGGTTTACGGGTATAATTATGATTACAATAACAACCGTCAGGTAACCGCCGTTTCTGACGGTATCGGAAACTCAAAGCAAATTTCATATAACGGCACCACTCACGATGTTTCCGGCATTCAGCAGATATCCAATAATGTCACATTGGGTAATGTGACTTATACCTATGATAACAACCATAATATCCTCACCGCATCGGATTCAGTCAGCGGAATTACCACATCATACACATATCCCTCGCCCAATAAAGGCCTGCCTGTAACCGCTACCGTAACCGGAAGCGATAACCTGTCGGCAACAACCTCATACGCATATTCATCTGATAACAACTATTTAACAAGCGTAACCGATTCATCGGGCGCAGTCACATCATATGCGTATGATGCAAGTTCGGGTAATCTTACCAAGGTAACCGACCCTAACGGCAATGAAACAAATTACTCATACAACAGCAGTGATTTGATCAGCAGCATATATGCCGATGTCGGCAATGATGTCGCTCAGGTCAATTATCAGTATGATGGTATAAACAGACTTACAAACATTTCCAATACCGATATATCATATGGTTTCACTTATGACTTATACGGCAGAAGCGACACCATAACAAACGGCTCAAATACGCTTACCGAGTTAACCTACAATTCTGACAGCACTGTTTCAAGAGTGGATTCTGCCGACGGCACATATTCCACCCATACATATGATGATAAAGACAGACTTACATCTACATCATACGACGGCAATCTCACATATACATACAAGTATAACGATAACGATGCTCTTACCGAAGTATATGATGCCGAAAATGATGTAACTACATCCTATCTCTATGATCCTGCGGGAAGAACTGTCGGCATATCTAAGAGCGACGGTAAAAACAGTGCGTTTGCCTATGACGCTCAGAGCAGACCCGTTAAATCCGTGATTACTGACAATAACGAAGTTATAAACGAGCAGTCATATTCATATGATACCAAAAACAGAGTTTCGGGAACTTCGCTTGAAACAATCGGCAGCGACATTTCCTATTCATATGACGGATTGAACCGGCTGACATCATCAACAGGAACAATCGGAACAACTGACTCTGTATCAAACTCATATACATATGAGGCCAACGGCAGCAATCAGACAGGAAGGATTGATGCTGTAAGTTACAATAAAACCATCGGCGGAGTTACATCGCAGCTCTATCCTACCCTGAGTTATGATTATGACAGCAACGGCAACATAACCAAGGTATATGAAAACGGCAATCAGAAAATCGGGTATCATTATGATGAATTGAACCGTCTTGTCAGAGAAGACAATTATTATTCATACGAAACCTCCGTTTATACCTATGATGTAAACGGCGACATACTGTCAAAAGACAGCTACTGGTATACAACGGGTACTATATATCCGAGTACGCTCTCTGACAGCATTTCATATTCATACACAAATAACAACTGGAAAAACGGTGTAACGCAGTTCGGTAATGATACGATAGCATATGATGCCAACGGCAATCCGACATCTTACCGCGGACATGCAATGACCTGGGACAGGAACAGACTCACTACTGTCGGTTACAACGGTTACGATGTTACCTATACTTATGATCATAACGGTCTCAGGACATCCAGAGATGTTTTCGGTATGGTAACTAACTATTACTATTCCGGCACACAGCTTGTAAGGGAAAAGTATACCTCAATCGATATATTCTATTATTACGGCGCAGACGGAAGACCTTATGCATTAAAATACAACAACACTCTCTATTATTACATTCTGAATATTCAGGGTGATGTTGTCGGCATTTGTGATTCAAACGGTGATGTTGTAGTAAATTATGCCTATGATGCCTGGGGCAAACCGGTATCCAGAACAGGAACTCTCGCCTCAACTGTCGGATACTATAACTCGCTGAGATACAGAGGATACTATTATGACTCGGAGACTAAACTGTATTATCTCCAGAGCCGCTGGTATGACCCGGGTACAAGCAGATTTATTTCTGCTGATGCTTACCTTGTTGCCGGTGACCACATAAATTCAACCAATATGTTTGCATATTGTCTGAATAATCCTGTGATGTTTGTGGATCCGAAGGGAAAGGCATATGAAGCAAATATAACAAACGACTCTTTGAAAGTTTTCTTTAAGACATTTGGAGATGTTCTCTTGATTTTATCAGGCGTTTCACCTTCAAGCATCCAAGAATTATATGAAAATGTTTATGATGTTGGAGATTACACATATATAGCTACTATAATTTTTTTCTCAAGGTATTATTTACTTTTTAAATTAGAAAATGATGCCGATAATGGAGTGTTTGTAAATGAAGATAAAAACAAAAATGATGCTTTACATTTTGAAGTTTGTAGGTCTTTTCAAAACAAAAAAGTTTGTATAATTGTTGCATCATATTTGCCTTCTAAATTTGGCGCAACACCACAAGAAATATTTGCTCATGCAGTTGTTTACTATGCAACAGATTATAATAAGAATACAATAATAAATAATTATAGCGAATATGCTGCATTTGAAGGATTTGGAGAATATATGATAAAATTTTTGAATAACCGCACGGACCTTATTGATATTGGGCATGATTCAAATGCAGCTTTAAAGTTTTATGATATGATTTGGAGGATCAAATGATTTTTTTTGAAAATGCGCCTGATTATATAAAAGATATATTTTGGTGCATACTTTACTTTTTGTTTCCTTTCTATTCTATATCTTTGTTGTTCTATTATTATGCTTTCGGAACATTTAAGAAGAAGCCTTTTGTTGTGAAAGTGTTATTAATTATTATTGGTTTTGCTATGATTCTGCCTACAATTCTGTTTGCATTTGATGACATAACCTGGGCATTTATATCCTTGATAACTACTCCAATAATCTCATTTACAAGATATGCCGGCTTATTCTCTGTACTTATTCCAATTCCTTTAATAATAACTGCAAAAACAGATAAAAAAAAGATTGCGCCTATATTTTGGATTCTGTATGCAGCTTTTGTCGGCGCATCAACAATCATAATGATTGTGACAAAAGTATTCTTGAGATAAAATGCCGGCAATCCGACATCTTACCGCGGACATGCAATGACCTGGGACCGCAACCGGCTTATGTCACTGACAGATTCTAACTACAGTATGACATTTGCCTATGATGAAAACGGATTGAGGACGGAAAGAAATACAGGATACGATGATTACAGTTACTACTATTCCGGTTCTCAGCTTGTCAGAACCGAAGTATCGGGACATACGCTTGATATTTCTTACGGAGCGGACGGCAGACCTTTTGCTCTGAAATATGACAACACAGTATATTACTACATCCTTAACATACAGGGTGATGTTCTCGGACTTGCTGATGCAAGCGGTAATGTGGTCGTAAAGTACAGATATGACGCGTGGGGAAAACCCGGAACTTCCACCATAACAACCGGTTACGGAGATCTTGCATACTTTAATCCTCTGAGATATCGCGGATATGTCTATGATGAAGAATCCGAGCTGTATTATCTCCAGAGCCGTTACTACGATCCGCAGACGGGCAGATTTATCTCGGCCGACGCTTACCTTGTAGCCGGCGACCACATCAACAGCACCAATATGTTTGCGTATTGTCTGAATAATCCTGTGATGTTTGTGGATCCGAGGGGGAATGTTTATGAAGTTTCGACAGAGAATGAAGCGTTAAAAGTATTTTATAAATTAGGAGGTACAGCTTTACTGTTGTTTTCTGGCGTTCCTTTTAATGAACGACTATATTTATTATCAAACTGCTATAATCTTGGTGACTACTTTTATGTCTCTTTGGTTATATTTCAAGGAAAAAAAGAATCTGGATGCGATTTTGATGTTTGTCGTTCATTTAGAGATAAGAAAATTTGTTCTATTGTTGCTAAGTATTACACTTGGGTCGATGGTGCCGGCAGTAAAGAAAGAGTTGCTAAAGAAATATATGCTCATACCTTTTTATATTATGCTACGGTCGATGAGGCTAAGTTACTAAAATATGCTGTTATGTATAATCCTGAAAATTATATGGTGCCAAATGAAGTAATCGGATTCCTTTATGCTCACTCGGACCCTATTTCAATCGGACAAGAGGAAGGAAAAGAAAGAGAAATCAGATCATTAGTATATGAAACTATTTGGAGGATGAATCTTAATGGACTCTATCATTAGTTATATAGAAATAGTTATGAATTCCCTTTCACTATTTAGCTTTTTTTGCCTTATTCCCGCAATAGTATTATTCAGTTCATACAAATACTGCGTTTTTAGATACAAGAATAAGCAGTCGAAACTAATAACCTTAATATTGTTTGCTTTATCTATCGCTTTATCAATAGTCCCCTTCCTATATACTATGCTTAAATATGAGGAAGGTTTGTTTGACATCATTACTTATCTTTTAATCGGACTGCCTTACACTGTGATTGGTTGTTCATTTCTTATTATTCCGGTTGTTTTTCTATTCCTCTTTATCATTCGAAGGGTAGAAAAAAGAGATGTAACAGTGTTGAAAAAACCGTTTTTGATTATTGAAGGAATAGCAATAATTATAGGAATTGTTACAGCTATAGTAATGATTTACAATGATTAAATGATAAACAAGCGTAGATTTTAAAATATGGAAGCCGCAATTAATTACTGGATTACTTGCTGACTGATTTCTTAATTAATTCATCGTATAAGTAACTCCCCAACTGATTTGTTAAGTTGGGGAGGTTTCATTTTAATATATTTAAATTATATAAACCAAACCGGTAGTTGCAACAGATTATCACGCAACAGATTAGGCTGAGGACAAGTGCATATTATTGCCCCCATTCCGCGTTTCTTTTCTTCAACTTTATCCAAAACTTTGAAGGTACCGGCTTGATCGGCTGTTACTGAAAAACTTTGTTTAATCTCGATAGGATAAAGAACACCATTTTCTTCAATAATAAGATCAATCTCGCTCTCGGTTTCCACTTCAAGACCGTCTTTGCGAGTTACCTTTTTATCTCTGCCCCTATAATATGAGACACAATATCTGTAGTCAATGCCTTGGTTTGAATAAGATTTAAGTATTTCTGTTATTACATATGTTTCAAACATAGCACCGCTCATAGCACCATAAGCCAACGCTTCAGGAGTGAGCCAACGGGTGAGATAAGCTGCAAGACCTGTGTCTCTAAAATAAACCTTAGGAGTTTTGATTGCTTTTTTAAGTACAGATGGAGTATAAGGCTCCAGCAAATATACAATACCGGAAGCTTCTAAAATAGACATCCATTTTTTGACTGTTCCGGCATCTTTTCCTATTTCATCAGCTATATTGGCATAATTAAGCATTTGTCCTGTTCGTGCAGCTACTGCAATCATAAATCGTCTGAAATCATCTAAGTCTTGAACGGCTGACAGTTTACGAACATCTCGCTCAAGATATGTTTTGACATAACTGGAAAAGAATGATGACCAATTCAAATCAGGGTTTTGAAGCTCAGGATACCCTCCCTTATGAATTATCTCCCATATATTATCGGGAGCTTTGGCTGATTGACTGCGTTTTTTAACATAATCCATTGTAGGAACAAATGGCTCATTAAATGCAGATCTCTGAATCTCGCGCAACGACAAACCAGCTAATTCGACTATACTAACTCGACCCGAAAGAGATTCGGATGCATTTTCCATCAGTTCCAAAGGCTGTGACCCTGATAGGCAAAACAATCCATATTGGTTGCTTTCATCGCATTTAATCTTAATAAAGCGAAAAAGGCCGGGTGCCCTCTGAACCTCATCATAAAATGCGGGAGGAGGATTCAGCATTATAAACATATTGGGGTTTTCGTTTGCTTGCTCCTCAATGAAAGGATCGTCAATTGGTACATATTTCTTATCAGGGAATAAAGTTTTAAGCATAGTGGATTTGCCGGTCTGACGCGCTCCGGTTACCAATACACATTTAAATGTTTTTTCCGAGTTTTTAACCAGCTCTTCGATATTACGCTTAATATAGTCCATTAATTCACCTACTCAAAGCAATTATATCGACAAATCAGGATTTGATTTCTTGATTTGTCGATATTATATCATGCGGTGTTCTGATTGTCAAGAGTAGATAAAGTCAATGCTAAATGAGATTATCAATATAGAAGCGAAGCAATTCAACAAGTTTCATTTGTTCGTTTAACGGCATAGCTTTGATCAAGCAAACAATTTCATCGGTTTCCGAAGTGGGCGTGCCGACCAGATAAAAATCCGGAGTGTTTCCCATCGCGCTGCAGATCTTGAATATACATTCTGTTGTTGGCATATATTTGCCCCGTTCAATGTTTGATAAATGGTTCTTGGATATACCTAGTTTTTCCGCAAGCTTTTCTTGGCTTAGCCGCAATTCTTTTCTTCTTTGCATAATTCGGAGCCCAATTAGATTTTGGGTATTACTCATTGTTATCACCTCGGATAATTTTAGATTATCCTTTGGAGTTTTAACAGAATGCATAACAGAACAGTTTTGTTATATTATGAATAATCAGAAAAATTTTTTAACTGTTTTGAAATGATGTGAAATTCTACATTTATGCACGATTTTATTGCAGTTTGACAGTTTTATTGCTTTTGTGTAATTGATTTTGCTATTCTGTCATTGAAAGGAGGGATAATAATGACTTTTAAGAAAACAACTGCAAAGGTCGTTAAAATCGTTGCGGAAAAAACATTAAGAAGAGATGCGAACAGCACTACCTGTACCGCTATTTATCAGCCTAAAGCACCGGCATCTCTCAGCAAATTTAAAAAGGCAAACAAATTTGTTAAGTAAATTGTCAGAGCGTTTAGCCGTCGGTTTGGCTCGTTCTTCTGTTATACAGAATGAAGATGTTGAACTTTATGCATATGGATTCTATATATTGATTTCAAAACTGTTGTTCCTCATCATATCACTGATATTTGGAGTGATTTTGAACATTGTTCTTGAAAGCTTAGTTTTCTATGTCTTATTCAGCATTATTCGAGCTTATGCCGGCGGCGTTCACGCTGATAAGGAATGGATGTGTTTTTTTTACACTTCCATTTCCATAATTATGTGTGCTTTAGGCTTAAAACTGCTCATTAGCTTTGAACTGACTTGTGTATATGTCAGCTTGCTAATAGCCTCTTCTCTGATTATTATTATTTTTTCTCCTCTCGATACTGAAGAAAAACCTTTGTCTAAAAACGAGAAAGAAAAATACAGCATTATATCTCTTCTATTATTATTGATATATCTTGTTATATCTTTAGCTTTGATAATAACAGGTGTTCAAAGAATTTGTTACTCAATCTGTGTGGCAGATTCATTGGAAGCGATTCTATTGAGTGCCGGTAAAATCAAGCAAGTGTCAAATAAAAAAAAGAGGCATACTATATGATACGAACACTAATATGGATAATAAAGTTAAAACTAATTTGATAATTTGGTTTTAATATAACGGATAATTGAAGGGATATTAATTGATTTTTATAAATAGTACATTGAAATTACTAAGAATCTAAAGCTTCAGCGTGTAAGCAAAAAGCTCTGATTAGTTGGGAGAATCTTTTACTGCATTTATCTATTTTTCAAAAAAGATGATAGTGTTATTTCAATAAGCGTATATGATAATTACTTAGATTTAGAATCGGCAAATAATATATTATATAATCTAAATTTAAAAATAAATCAGGAGGACTTTTATGAAAAATCAACGATACCAAAAAATCAGTTTAAAACTAACTTCGCTTTTAGTTTCAATCTTATTGTTGCTTCAAGTTGTTCAAATTGCTGCTTTTTCTGTCAATCTAATTGATGATGAGCGGATAGATGATAGAATTGATACTGAACCCGTTTTTTCAACTGAAGATAGAATGCCTAATATTGTTTGTGAAATCTCTTCCAATCGAAAAGAGTATGCAAAAGAGTTTTTACTTGAAGATGGTTCTATATGTTCAATCTTTTCTTACTTTCCACTGCATAAAAGCGTTAATGGGAAGTGGGTTGATATCTCTAATTATAAACGTGAAGCTGATTCTGTTGAAAAAGTGTTGAGCAGCATTCAATCAATGGATGATATGAGCCTTGAATCGCGGCAGGAGAATCATCGATCTGAAACAGCAGAAAGTCTTGTTATAAATTGGGGAGATACGCAAGCTGCATTTGGCGGACGCCGTATAGTAGCTGGCGGAAAGAGCTTTGCGGTAAAGCCTGAAAATTTACACTACTACTTGTCAAACAATAAATTAGTAGTTTATGCTGGAATATCTGCTACTTGTACTGTTTCGTCCATATCACAATCAAATGTTTATGAGGTTACATCTGGTTGGTCAAATAGTGGGGCAATTCCATCATTTGATGGAAATAATGTTTTGACAGTTCAAACTATGCCGATAACGCAAGTTGGTCAAACATATTCTTGGGATATTACCGATCTGTATAGCAGGTGGGACAGAGGAGAAACAGAGAATAATGGCGTGGCAATAAAAAATGAATCAACTAGCGGTAGTTTTACTGTTTTGAATCCTTGTTTGATTATAAGATATCTTGAAGTGGATTCTAACGATTTGGATTATACATATCATTCTTGCGATATGAGTAAAGCCGGTATTTTATATGTTAATGATGCTACAACCACTTTTAGGATTGATCAAAAGCTTATAGGGCTTAAATATGCAAATTATGAATTTAATGTAAGTAGAAGTTACGATTCTGCTGATAATTCCCCTCTTGAAAATGCTGCCGGAGTAGGCATGAAGTTTAATTATGAAAGCTCATTATCACTATATAATAATTATGCTAAATGGTTAATGCCTAATGGTGATACAATTAAGTTTATACCTTCTTCCCCATTGCTAACGCAAGGAGATTATCAACTTTGGAACAGCATAAACAATATAGGCAATTTCGTGCCTAGGTTATGGGTGAAGACTACTGAAATTAGTGGATTTACATCTACAAACGAAGTCTCATATTCAAATCTATATATTGTTGCAGATGGTTTAAAATATACTTTTAATAATAATGGCAATCTATCTGCCATCAAGGAATCTGGAAATAATAACGATGTTTTTACTTTTACATATGTGAGTCCTGATTTATTGGAAAAAGTAACATCAGTATCAGATGGGAGTTATTTATACTTTGAGTATGCTGTTGATAATAACACTGGTGGATATTGCATTACAAACATAACCGCTATGGATTCCACAAATGAACCAATTGGTCAAAATTTGGAAGTCGTTTTTAATTCAGATCTTTCAAATGATTATACCAAGTTAATTCAATCAGTTCAAATTAATAATGAATATGTGTGTAATTTTGTTTATGATTTTGATGGAAGATTGGTAAGCGTTGAAGATGAACAGGGAAACATCTGTGAAATAGATTATGCAACTAATGCCGGATATGCCAGTCCAGCTACAAATCATATAACTGGTTACACTCTTTATCGAGAAAATGAACAAAACCCGTATGATTCTCTTTTGATTAATAAAGATAACAGCTATATGCGCACATTCACACATGCCGATGGTACAATAGAACTAATTGGTTATGATGATCAATACAGATTAAACATATACAGAGGCAGTGATGGTGAGTATAAGTGCGTTAATTATGGTGATGGAAACACGTTTATTGCTTCATCAGGCGAGAACGAGTTAATCCGAAACAATCAATTTGACGAAACCTTAGGAATGGATTATTGGTCTAGAAGTGTTAATAATGACGATTTAATTTATACTAGTTCAGCGCATTCAAAATCGGGTAATTCTCTAATGCTAACTAACGGCAATAATAACGAAACGACATTATTTGTTTCTCAAGCTATAGGGGATAGTTTGGGACAAATGATATTTGAAGCTGATAAAACATATGTGTTTGGCGGGTGGTTATATACCACTAATAATGTTCTTGATGCTGATAATGAGATTGGGATTGTAATAGAAGCAGCGTCTGTTGAAAACACATTGGTAGAAAACATAACTGACTTGGATTATACTGAAATCAGTTTTATTAGATTTGACAACACAATCCATAATTCGTGGCAGTACAGATTGCAGGGGTTTAAGTTAGACGAAGAGTCAGTTGTTAGATTGAAACTCCTATATAACAATCAACGTGGAGCCGTTTATTTTGATGACTTAACAATGTTTGAATCTGTGAAATCAGATTCGGACTTGGATGGTATGCTAATTTCCAATCCAATGGAATATGTTTACAGCAATGGACTTGTTACCGAAGAGACAGTCACCTGGGATAGGGAAAACGATAACGATTTATATATGTCCGCCTCATATTCATATAATAATAGAAAATTACAAGAATATATTGATTATAACGGTAATTCAACTTATTACAAATACAATTCCAGAACAGGAGAATTATCGGGTATAGGACACACACTCAGCAACAATGTTATCAGCGATGTGAAGAGTTTGCAATATGATGCGTCTTCGTTATTAAAAAGATCGGAGCAGATTATTCAGAATGTTGAAACAAACGCCAATGTTACGCTTGATGTTGAATACTATAATACTTCAGGCAGAGTAGAAGAAGTCCAGCATAATGGGGTTATACATGTCTTTGAGTATAATCCCGATGGCACTTTAGCGGAAACATATTCTGACAGTGATGCATTGCTTAATGGAAATAATGATGAATATTGTATGGATTATACATATTCAAACGGTGATTTAAGTGTTATCGATTATAGCAATGGTTACAGAATCAAATATTTAAACGGAACCAATCAAAGCAATACCACGAAAACAATCAGTTGCTACTCGGTTGATGGACAAAACGAAACACTTATTAAATCGTATGTTTATACATATGATGAAGACAATGTGCTAAATAGTGTATATGATACTCAATCGGGACTTACGATCTCATATATTAGCTCCGATTTAGATTCTTATGAGTTATCTGATTATGATGTGTTATATGAAAAAACGAGCAATTCAGATGGAACTGTTGACGAAGAATACGGGCAAAGGGCTTATTCCGATTCTGAAAACACATCATTTGATACGGTCGCAACATCCGTTACAAATGTCACTAATAATCCCGATGGGACGAGATCAATTCAGTCAACTACAAATATCGTTAAAAATACGAGATATTTTGCTAACTCTACAAATTATTACCATGGATACTATGAATATGAAAAAGAAAGCGTTAGAGATTATTTTAACAGAATAGAAAGCAAGACAGTTGCTTCAAACTACCAAAGAGATAATAATCCCGGGAATCTAGTTTCTGAAGTAAATTATGAATATGTTGATTTGGGTAATGGGAGAACAAGCGGATTGGTTTCGGAATATACACAAACTTTCTATAAAGAGAATCAGAATTCAACAATTACCAACTGCCAGAGTCTCAACAGAAAGTTTGAGTATGATAATCGAGGGAATATTGCATTTGTTTATGAGGAAAACGGAAACAATATCGCCCCCAATCAGTATTATGAGTATGATAATGCAAATCAAATAATAACCGAAATTGATTTTTATAATCATTTTCTTATTCATTATACATATAATACAGGAGGAAACCTTACCGCAAAAGTATATTATGATTTTCCAAACAATTTGTTTAATATGACTACAAGACAAATCATTTCTATTGGTTCTGAAATAAGACGAGTAACTTATCAATATGATTTGGTTTGGAAGGATCGTGTAGTAAGCTATTCTGATACTGGTTTTACTGATGACAATGTTGACGATTCAGTCTATGAAACCATTTCATATGACAAGATGGGAAACCCGTTGAATTATGTGGGAGATAAAACACTTGATTTAGTTAATTATAATGCTATTAGTATTAAAAGTGCTCAAAGGATTATAAAGGGAGATTTAGAGTGGAACGGAAACCGATTAGTGTCTTTTGAAACTGACAGCAATAGATATGAATACAGTTATGATGCGAATGGTTATCGAACATCAAAATCAATTTACACTAAAACTGCAAGCGGAAATGATACATATACATATAATAAGACATCTATCATTGATTATGTTTGGAATAATGGTGTTCTTTCCGGTATTCTTTACTCATCCGTTGACTCAATAGGACAAAGGTATAACACTCAGTCTGCTATGATTATTTATGATCAAGAAGGCGCACCAGCTGGATATATATCTTATGATGGTGTTCCATACCTTTTCAAGAAAGATATTAATGAAAGCGTTCTGTCATTGGTATATACAGATGGGACTGATACATGCTCAATACAATATGATGCATGGGGATCTCCGATGGTTACACTTTCCGGGAACTGGATACAGCAGATTGTTACGCTTTTAACATTAATGCATAGTCCTTCTTTATACCACGGTTATCTTTATGATTATGAGAGCGGTTTATACTATAACCAAGGAAGATGTTATTCTTCATCTTGGGGTAGATATGTTTCTCCGGAATCGCCGGAAAAACTGACTGAACGTTCAGATAATCCATTAGACGTAAATCTATATTTATTCTGTAACAATAATACTGTTAATATACCCGATACTGTTGCTTTATGGTCAAGAGATTATTCGGGCGTTGAATGGCAGGCAAACGGCTTTGATATTAAAATGGATGAAATGTTTGCTTCCAGATCAATGTGTATGCTTGTTGCAAATCAAATAATTAAGAAGTATGGCACATGGTCACCTGAACTTGGATATAATATTAATGAAATGAATGCATTAAGAGTTTCCTCTGATTTGTTTGCACATTATGTTGGAAAAACAGCAACTGCTGCAGTCAATAAAGTAAATGCTTGTTGGGGAGACGGATGGATATTAAATAATCAGAAAAGCAACATTGTCAAAGTTAGAAAAAGTGACCCGAATGCTGATAAATACCTAAAGATATGGAAAGCTGCTCCTGAAATAAGAATATATGCGCTAAAAGAGGGAATATTTATTTCACTCTAATTATTAACCTTAAGCCAAGCGGTGCATTGTCGCTTGGCTTAAGCCCGTTTGTCATACTTTTTATCTAAAGGAACTGAAATATGAAAAGGATAGTATCATTTATTGCTTTTGCTGTAATTCTTATATCTCAAATCTCATTTGGCATAAACAGTATATACGCAATTGAGAATGTTGAGAACGAAGATGCAGAGATAAAATCGTTTATACATAATGCTGTACAGATAATTCAAGAACACGATCGTAACAATGACTATGTTGCGGAAACAACTAAAAAGAAATCTAGTAGCAATGAAGATAATTCGATCAAAAAAGAATCTCGTGAAAACTCTAGTTGGGATAATGAAGTTCCATTTTCCGATACCGCTTTTCAAACTTGCCGCTTGATTATCAAAGCCTCAAAAACGCCAGACAAACTCAATTCTACAGGAATGGCAAATGGTTTCAAGGATTGGTATATTATTCAATTTAGAGATGAAGAAGATACTAAATTCGCTTACACTCATTATGCATCTCAAACAAGTATTATTGAAGTATATCCGGATATAATAGAGAACACTTTATTAGACGGTGAAGCTAATGCGTACGGTAATATCAAAAAGGCTAATGGGGAAAAAGTAGCATTAAACTCCTGGGGCGGAGTGTCTACAGGTCTTTATGATATGAAAGATCATATTAAGAGTATCATTAAGAATCCAAAAGAAATAGTTGTTGGAATGATTGACTCAGGAATCAACTATAACCTTGGATTTTTTAGTAATCGATTGATAAGAACATACACTAATTTTCTGTCTGTCGGAGAACTTAATGATGAGATGGATATTGAAGATCACGGAACAGGAACGGCTGCAACAATTATTGATTGCACGCCAAACAATATTAAAGTAGCTATGTATAGAGCTGCAGGAGAAGTCACAAGTATAACATCGCTTGCATTAGCAATGATTCAAGCGGCTAATGATGAAGTGGATATAATTAATTGTAGTTTTCAGGCGAATAATTCTTCAATATTACACGATGCAATTGATTATGCAATAGATAAGGATGTAGTCGTTGTTGCTTCAAGCGGAAATTGGTCCAACAACTTAGAATACACAGACATAGGGCTTCCTGCAGCGCATGAAGGTACAGTATCAGTTGCTGCATGCTCAAATAACGATTATCCGGCAACTTGGTGTAGATTTGGCTCTACTCTGGATCTTATGGCTCCAGGGGAAAACATCCCATATTTATCAAAAAATGGCACTGTTATAATAGGTGATGGAACTTCCCTTTCTGCACCGTTTGTTTCTTCTGCTTTTGCACAGATGATGACCATATATCCGGAAATGTCAAATAAAGAAATTGAAAGAAGAATTGAAAGTACCGCTAAGCAGACGCTTTTGTCATATGACTGTAGTATTTTTGGATATGGTGTAATCGATATAATCGATGCTGTAGGAACAGAACGATTACACACGCCGATATATGATAAAGAACCTGGGAAATATCTTAATGAGTTATTCGTAGAGATTACAGCAGATCCGGGAACTGAAATCTACTATACACTTGACCAGAGATATCCTTCAAAGGAGGAAGGCATTTTATATACAGGCCCTATTGAAATGCCAGACAACATTCCTGTTTTGAGGGCAGTTGCATATAAGGATGGTTATCTAAAAAGCGACTGTTCTAGAGGAATCTATAGAGTACAAACCATTGGTACCCCCGATATGTTTGATTTTTCAAATGGAACAATAACATCATACCATGGTAGTGCACACGACATTATAATACCTGAACTAATGGTATATGATTTGCCACCAGAGAATTGCGTATTAGATGATGATGACCCAAGATGGGAAAAAACAGTTTATGATATTGCGCCAAATGCCTTCGCCGATGCTGAAATTTATGGTATTACAATCAGGCCGTTATCATATTTAACAAATCTGAAGAACGATATTTTTTCTTGTAATCCTTATCTTACTATTATTGATGCTCCGTCCGTTGAAAGCTTAGGATCAAGTTGCTTTAAGGATTGTTACTCTTTAAGTCTTGTAGATATGCCCAACATCAAACGAATAGGCGAAAGCGCCTTTTCCGACTGTTATTCCCTTGGCGGCATTAGTTTTCCACTATGCAATGAAGCTGGGGACAATGCTTTTAGAAATTGTGTATCTCTGCGAACGATAGATATGCCTTCGCTTGAATATATAGGGTTTGGCACTTTCACCGGAATTCGCGCGCAAGAAATCAATCTTTCTAAATTACATCATTTAAACAATGAGCAAGGAATTGAAGGAAATGGCGAACAGTTTTGTGGTGTACATTCTTATGTTTTAGATTTGCCAAATGTAACAAAATTTGGTAAAGGCTCATTGCAAAGCCTAATCCTTAAACGTCTGGAATTATCTGTTACCAAGGAAATCGATGATAGTCTAATGACAGTTTCAGGCGTGACAAGAAACGGTTCGGAGAATAAATATCTTGATTTAGTTTTACCCGCAACGCTTAATAAAATAAGCAACTTTTATCCAGGCACAGATTTAAACAGTAAGCGGAGTATAGTAACAGTTTACGGGAATAAAGGAACATACGCTGAACAATGGGCAAGCAAAAACGGATTCGAGTTTATAGAAATAACGCCTGAATCGGCGGTTATTACAGACTTGCCTGATGAATTCTATGACTATATGAGATATCTCTATGCCGATGTTGTGGGCTTTAACCGAACATATCAATGGTATGGCTCATATTCAGACAAAAACACAGGCGGAGTCCCTATTGAAGGCGCAAATGAAAGGGAATTTGTTCCGAAAGGAAACAAACAATATCCGTATTATTACTGTATAGTTACAAGTAAAGATGTCGGTTTTGCACCAATTGAAATAAAAACAGGGTCCTCTCGTTATGTGAATTATGCGGGAGGTATTCCTAATGCTGCCGATTATACAGGTTTTGATGAGATTCTTTCAACAATTCCCGAAGATTTGAGTATATATACAGATGAGTCTGTCGAAGCATTGAACAATGTTATTGATAGTATAGACAGAAATCTTGATGTTTCAAATCAGGCAACAGTAGACGGATATGTTGAAGCAATAAGTAGTGCGATTGATAATCTTCAATTTAAAACCTTTACTGTAACTTTTTTTGCTGATGAGCAATACAAATATGAATATTCATTAAAATATGGTGAAGCAATTACCAAGCCGGATGAACCATATAAGAACGGATATTCTTTTAAAGGCTGGACTCCGGAAATACCTGAAACGATGCCCACACATGATTTAAACTTCCACGCGGTATTTGAAGAGAACGGCCTGGCCATACCATCAATAGGAATCAATAATTATGTGAATTCCCGCACAGTTGATTACAAAGCAACGATTACATTTACTGCGATAACAAAAGATATGCCGGATAATGCGACCATTTATTGGTATATTGACGGAGAAAAGGCCGGCGAAGGTGAACGATTCACCGTAGATAAGGCAACAGATGCATTTAGTGTTCAAGCAAAAGTAATAGATGTCTCCGGCAAGATTATTAGTTCTTCCGAAACCGAACTTATCAAAGTCAAAACCGATTTCTTCTCAAAGATAATCGCGTTTTTCAGAATGCTGTTTGGAAAGCTGCCAATAATAGAGCAGTAAAAAACAAAAGAAACGCCGAGTTAGAAACACTTTTTGCTCGGCGTTCCTCTAAATAAACGGGAGATTGAAAAATGAAAATCATAAAAATGCTTTTAATTATCTTAGTTTTAACACTGATGCTCAGTTCATGCGGCAAATCTGGCAACGAAAAAGATGATATTTTTTATGGATATGAACAGGAAAGCGAAAGTACTACAGAAAAATCGCCATATATAATTGAGGGACAGGATGTTTCTTCCGATTCATTTGAAATGCATATTCCGGAAGAGTATTCATTAACAGAAAATGGTAATTCATTGCGAATTGAGAATGAAAATATCACTTTTGATATCTCAATTGAAGAGCATAAATATACCGGTGATAGTTTTGAAAATTATCTATCTGAAACACTTGAAGGATACAGACAGATTGGTGCTGAAGTATCGGAACCGGAAGCGGTTACTATCGGAAACTACGAAATGCAACGAGTAAAACTATCTTTTATGTCTATACAGGCATATGGATATTTTGTTGATCAAGGAGATAAGGCATTTTTGATATCATTAGTTACAAACGAAAAAGAGATTATGCAGGACGAAGCAGATATAGCGTTAGAACAAATAACATTTCATTTTGAATAATAATCGAAAAAATGTGGATGATATCATTAGCAAACGCATAAGTAATAAAGCAATAAATTAAACACGAGCTTTAATAAACTCATGCGTATAATTGCTATTTGAAAATGCCTATTCAATTTAAGAGGAATAATTATTTTTTTCTAAAAAAGGAGATGCTTATAGAAATATGAGAAAAAACTATAGATTTTTTAAGAGTACGGCAGCAGAAAGAAAACTTGAAAGTAAAAACGGTTTTTTCTGGGCAACACTGATTGTTGGTGCTATTGATACTTTTGAAAGGAAAAAGATACCAGACGATAAAAAAGTTGATGCGATAAAAGATATAATAAACACGGATGATATACAAATATTTTTATACAACAAAGGACTTAATCATATCAGAGAAAGATTCCGACAACAATACTCTATAAAACTTAATAAGAACAAGTGTTTTAAATATTTTTTTAAGAAAAGGGGATATAGCTATTTTACAGACACAAATATGGTTGATTTTTGTCGAGTTTTATTGCAAGAATTGAATGAAAGCTCTGAAGGAAAAATCGCTTTTCTAGAAACAATAAATGAGAACTGCGTAGATTTAATAAACATGCGAAGAAACCACATAATTATTAACGATTGTGTTAGACATCTCTTTGGGTTTCAAAAGCATATTATTTCGAACATTATACAAGACAAAGTGGGAGCAAGTGTTAAAATCAGTAACAAGATGGAAGCTTTAAAAGTAATAATAACTGAAATGGAAAGCTTAATAAGAGATTATTCTTTCCCTAATTATTGTAATTAATTGGATGGTTAAAAATGAAAATATATAAAATAATGCAAATTGTAGAAAAGAATTTGTTTTCTATTGAATCAAAACTTGATGAAATCAATACGACAAATGAATACTACACAGAAAAAATTATAGAACTGATTGTCCCACCATTTATTTCAACAATAATTACAGTTGCAACAGAGGATAGATTAATAAAAAGCGTTGGCATATGTTCGCTTATGTTTAAAATTGTTTTGCTTGTATTATTGTTTTTTTCTTCCTCAATTATTGCGTTTTTGGTTATTAAAGTATTAGTTCTACTTAGAAAAAAGGTAGACAACAAGAAAAACGATGAGAGAAGAAATAAACTAGCTTCTATTTTTTATGCGCAAATCCTTCCGGAACTTTATTATGGTGCAAGTTTGTTTGAAAAAGCATACGAATCTGAAATGACAAATATGAATTGTTCTAATAAAACAACAAATATAGAAGCCGAAAAAATATTGTTAAATCCAATTACACCTGGGAAATTGATTGGTGAAAAAACCTATTTATACTATTATGAAGCATTATATCATTTCAAGTTGGTTGATTATGCAATTAGAACAAACAGAATAATTGAGTATAAAGATTCAGATAGAGAAGAATTATTAGAGTTTTACAAATATGTAAGCAAAGGGGCTCTGCTTAAAGCCTTGTCATTTTGTATTCATTGTGTTGATGAAATCGGCAAACGCGTTGAAGAAAAAGATGTAACTGATCTTCGCAATCATTTTGAAGATTATATAGACAATTTAAGTTAACAAATAGCCTTTGGTTATTTTTGAAGATACGAGAGCTTTTACACATTATGATAATAGAACCTTGTGTTAACAAACATTATTACCCAACATTGAAATTATTTTATCGGAGATGATTAAAATGCAACAGCAACCCACAACCACATCCTTGCTGGCTTCTTTCGCAACACTAAAGGGACTTTCAGATGAGAAAAAATACCAAAGTCCTTATCAACTGCTTCAAGAATTTATTAGGTATATAGTTGAGACGGAACATTTGCACTCTTTTTCAAGCGCTGAAATGAAGCATTTGCTTAACAATAACTTCAGTTTTCAGATTCCAGAAGCAGTTATTAAGTCAGCCTCAAAAAAGATGAATATTTTATGTCTTGAAAATGGTATGTTTAAAGTGACAAAAAACGAGCTTGCAAAAGATAGTTTTTTTCAGGAAACAAAGGAAGAAGCAGACAAATATAGTCAGT